>DASZEI010000138.1:0-3490 GCA_035940975.1 Jatrophihabitans sp.
CGTCCGCCACCTCGAACCGCTGCGAGTCCAGGTGGATCAATCCCCCGGAGGCACCAAATCCCCTTGCGCTATAGGCCAGAACCACGTATCCGGCGCGGGCCAGCGTGCGGGCCTGACCGTCCAGGCCGGTCTTCGAGCCGCCGAAGCCATGGGCCAGCAGGATCGCGGGGGCCGGGGTGTGCTCGGGCAGGTAGAGCGAGCTGTCCAGCAGCACGGCCCGGCCGCCCGGCTCGGCGGTGCCGCGGATCGACTGCGCCGACACCCGGACGGCCGGCGACCGGTTGAGCACCGCCAGCACCGTGACTGCCAGCAGGACGGCCAGTACCCCGGCAGCGACCTGCTTGGCACGCCGGGTCGCCAGCCAGCGCCGGACCGGCCACCTCGCCAGCCCGCGCCGCCGGCCCGTCGCTGGCCGCCCGTTGCTCACCAGCCGAGCGTACGGACCTGTTCGGCCAGCGCCCGATCCTTGCTGAGCGCGGTCTCAGCAAGCTCGGCCTGGAACGCCTCGATCCGGGCGCGCAGCGCCTCGTCGGAGACGGCCAGCATCCGGACGGCCAGCAGGCCGGCATTGCGCGCGCCGCCGATCGACACGGTCGCCACCGGCACCCCGGCCGGCATCTGGACGATCGACAGCAGCGAGTCCAGGCCGTCCAGGTACTTCAGCGGCACCGGCACCCCGATCACGGGCAGCGGCGTCAGCGAGGCCACCATGCCGGGCAGGTGGGCCGCACCGCCGGCCCCGGCGATGATCACCCGCAGGCCGCGCCCGGCCGCCGACCGGGCGTAGTCGAGCATCGCCTCCGGCGTCCGGTGCGCCGAGACCACTCGCACCTCGAACGGCACCTCGAACTCGGCGAGCGCCTCACCGGCCGCAGCCAGCACCGAGAAGTCCGAGTCGCTGCCCATGATCACCGCGACCTGGGCCGGCCTGCCGGCCGCGACGCCGGGCTCGGACTGGTCAGGCTGGGACTGGTCAGGCTGGGATCGGTCAGTCATGCGCGTCCACCTTCGCTCGCCGGCCCAGGGACAGGTAGTCCGCCGCCGCCCGGGCCCGGTCGCGAACCTGATCCAGCTGAGTCCCCACAGCGGTCACGTGCCCCACCTTGCGGCCGGGCCGAAACCCTTTGCCGTACAGATGAATCTTGACGTCCGGCCACCTGGCCATCAGGTGGTGCACCCGCTCGTCCAGCGCCGGCTCGGTGCCGTCCGGACCGCCCAGCACGTTGGCCATCACGACCACCGGCGCGGTCCGGGCAGTAACCCCGAGCGGGTAGTCCAGCACCGCGCGCAGGTGCTGCTCGAACTGCGAGGTGCGCGAGCCCTCGATCGTCCAGTGCCCGGAGTTGTGCGGCCGCATCGCCAGCTCGTTGACCAGCAGCGCGCCGCCACGCTGGACGAACAGCTCCACCGCCAGCACCCCGACGACGTCGAGCTCGGCGGCGATCCGCAGCGCGAGCTGCTGGGCGAGTTCGGCCTGCGTGGCGCTCAGCCGGGGTGCCGGAGCGATCACCTCGGTGCAGATCCCGTCCTGCTGGACCGTCTCGACGACCGTCCAGGCCGCGCCCTGCCCGAACGGCGAGCGGGCCACCACCGCCGCAATCTCGAAGTCCAGATCGACCTTCGCCTCGGCCAGCAGCGCGGTCCCCGCGGCCAGCAGCGGCTCAGCGTCGGCGAGCGAGTCGACAATCCAGACGCCCTTGCCGTCATAGCCGCCCGAGATCGCCTTGAGGACCACCGGCCAGCCGGCCTGCTCGGCCAACTCGGCCAGCGCCGCTCGCGGATCGGCCTCGGTCGACAGGTCCCGCCAGGCCGGCGCGGCGACTCCCAGCCCAGCCAGCCGGCGCCGCATCTCGGCCTTGTTCTGCGCGAACCGCAACGCCTGCGCCGACGGCAGCACCAGCACCCCGTCGGCCGCCAGCGCCCGAAGGTGCTCGCTCGGCACGTGCTCATGGTCGAAGGTCAGCACGTCACAGCCGGCCGCGAACCGGCGCAGATCGGCCAACGACCGGTAGTCGCCCACCTGCACGTCACCGGCCACCATGGCCGCGCCGTCGTCGGCGGACTCGGCCAGCAGCCGCAGCGACTGGCCCAGCGCGATTCCTGCCTGATGGGTCATCCTGGCGAGCTGACCCGCGCCCACCATGCCCACGACCGGCAGTCCGGTACGGCTGTCCACAGTGCTGGAATCTAGCGCCTCGGCCAGCGGCCACGCGGTGCACCGGGTGGCACCGGGCCTGGGTACCGTGACAAGCATGATCACTCCGGAGCCGCATCTGACGGTGGAGACCGGACGGCACCCGAGCGAGGCCGTCGTCCTGGTGCTGCACGGTGGCCGGGAGTTGAGCAGCGACCCGGTGCGAGCTCGCCAGCTGGCAGTGCTGCGGATGATCCCGTTCGCCCGCCGGATCGCCCACCGCGGCGCCGGCCGGGTCGCGGTCGCCCGGCTGCGCTACGCCACCCGGGGCTGGAACGCCGCCGCCGGCAGCCCGGCTCCGGTCGCGGATGCCGAGTGGGCGCTGCGCCGGCTGACCGAGCGCTTTCCCGGCCTGCCGATCGGCCTGGTCGGGCACTCGATGGGTGGCCGCACCGCGCTGCGGGTCGGCGGGCACCCGCAGGTTCGAGGGGTCGTCGGGCTGGCACCGTGGCTGCCGGAGCGCGAACCGGTCGGCCAGCTGGCCGGCCGGCGGGTGCTGCTGATGCACGGCACCGCCGACCGGATGACCTCGCCGGCGGGCACGGCGGCCTTCGCCGCCCGCATCGAGGCAGCCGGCGCCTCGGTGAGCCTGGTATCGGTCTACGGCGAGGGCCACTCGATGCTGCGCCGAGCCCAGTTGTGGCACGAGATGGCTGCCCACTTCGTTCTCAGCACCGTGCTGCCCGATTTCGAACCGGCCGCGGCACCCGGCACTCCGGATCTCATCCAGCAGGTAGTGCACGGCACGGTCCGATTGACCTGCTGACCCGGCCACCCTGACGAACGACGCTTCGCGGCCCACAGCGGCCTCCTAGACACACCGCCGGGCCTGCGCCGAGGATTAGTTGCGAGCGAACCGCCCGCCGTACACTCGAACGCGATGTCCTCCTCATTCCTCGACTACGTCCGCGGCTCGTGGCGCATCCTCGTCAAAGAGATCACGGCGTTCGGCATGGTCGGAGCAGTCGGCTTCATCATCGACCTGGCGCTGTTCAACCTGCTGTTCAACCACGGTCAGATCATCGCCAAGACGGTCTCGACCACGGTCGCTACCGGGGTTACCTACGTCGGCAACCGCAACCTGTCGTTCTCGCACCGAGCCCGCAGCAAGCTGAGCCGCGAAGCCGGCTACTTCTTCCTGATCAACCTGATCGCCTTGCTGGTGGCGCTGGTCATCATCGGGATCTTCTCCTACCCGTTGCACTTCAAGCACCACGTGCTGGTGATGAACATAGTCAACCTGTTCACCATCGGGCTCGGCACGATCTTCCGGTTCTGGGCGTACAAGCGGTTCGT
>DASZEI010000139.1:0-7650 GCA_035940975.1 Jatrophihabitans sp.
CGGCGTA
The DNA here is from genome assembly GCA_035940975.1 of Jatrophihabitans sp. Lineage (GTDB taxonomy): Bacteria > Actinomycetota > Actinomycetes > Mycobacteriales > Jatrophihabitantaceae > Jatrophihabitans_A. Next base: position 8 of record DASZEI010000139.1, read on the forward strand.
GGCCCGCAACGCGCACTTCGACGCCCCGTAGGAGGTCAGCGGCGGGCGGGCATTCAGGCCGGACCCGGAGTTGACGAACACCACGGTGCCGGCCGCGGCCCGCAACGCCGGCAGCAGCAGCCGGGTGAGTTCGGCGACCGCGGTGACGTTGACGGTGAACTGCTCGGCGAAGTCGGCCGGGGCGGAGCCGGCCAGGGTGCCGGGCCGCACGATGCCGGCGCAGTGCACCACGCCATCCAGTTCAGTGAGCGCAGCCAGCCACGGCGCCAGCGCCGCTTCCAGCGACTCCGGCACCGACAGGTCCGCGGTCAGCAGACCGGCCAGCTCCAGGTCGGCGGCCGAGTCGGCGGTGCGGGCCAGCCCGTAGACCTGGTGCCCGGCAGTGAGCAACCGCTCGGACAGCGCCCGGCCGATTCCGCGGGAGACTCCGGTGATCAGATAGCTCGCCACACCTGCAGACCCTAGCGAGCACCGCCTCCACCCAAGCGCCGAGCCGGGGAGCGCGCCGAGTCGGAACGGTGCAGCCGGGGCGGTGCAGAGCCGGCACAGCGTCGAGCCGGGACGGTGAATCGGCTCCCGGCGGCACGGTAAGGTCGCAGCTGAACCGAGCACCAGAAGTTCGTGCCACCGACCGGCTGCGGCCGGCACCGCTACCAGAAGGGATATCGGCGGGTGACCGTTCAACACACCTCGACGGAGATGCCGCCCCCGGCCTCGATCGGCACGCTGATCTCCGAGGCGAGCACCAGCTTCAGCACCCTGCTGCACGGTGAGATCGAGCTGGCCAAGCTCGAGATCAAGTCCTCGGTCAAGCACGCCGGGACCGGGGCCGGGATGTTCGCCGCGGCGGCGGTGCTGGTGGTGTTCTCGCTGATCTTCGGCCTGATCGCGCTGGCCGAAGGCCTGGTCGCCCTGCACCTGTGGCGCTGGGTCGCCTACCTGATCGTGTTCGCACTGCTGATCCTGCTGGCAGGCGTGTTCGGGCTCCTGGGCTATCGCAAGGTCAAGCGGGTCAAGGCGCCGCAGCAGACCATCGACACCACCAAGAGCACCGTGGTGGCACTGCGCCAGGCCACCGCGCATCAGCCCAACCACCGCGCCTAGTTCGGGCGCCGTTGAACAGACCTGATGAGTCCGTCGTCCTGATCGACGGGCCGTGGACGCACCGGACCATCCGGGCCAACGGCATCGCCCTGCACGTCACCGAGGCCGGCACCGGCCCGCTGGTGCTGCTGTTGCACGGGATGCCGACCTTCTGGTGGACCTGGTCGCGGCAGCTGATGGACCTGGCCGACGCCGGTTACCGAGCGGTCGCGGTGGACCTGCGGGGCTACGGAGCCTCGGACAAGCCGCCGCGCGGCTACGACGCCACCACCATGGCCGCCGACATCGCCCAGCTGGTGACCGCGCTCGGCGAGCAGGACGCGGTGGTGGTCGGCAACGACGTGGGTGGCCTGCTGGCCTGGACGATGGCCGCCCAGCATCCCCAGGTGGTCCGCCGGATCGCGGTGCTCGGGGCCGCCCACCCACTGCGGCTGCGCCAGGCGGTGCTCTACGGCGGCGACGGCCAGCGGCGCGCCTGGGCCTTCGCGCTGCGGACGTTCCAGGTTCCGCGGCTCGGCGAGCGGCTGCTGACCCAGGACTCGGCATACCTGCAGCAGCTGTTCGACACCTGGTCCGGCCCGCGCTGGCGCGGCACTCCCAGCTACCTGACCGCGATCGACCGGTACGCCGAGGCGATGCGGATCCGCCCGGTGGCGCACTGCTCGCTGGAATTCTTCCGCTGGGCGGTCCGGTCCCTGCCGCGGCCGGACGGCCGGGCCTACGCCCGCTCGATGCAGCAGCCGATCGGCACGCCGGTCCTGCAGCTGCACGGCGAGCTCGACCGGTGCGTGCTGCCGGCCACCGCGCAGGGCTCCTCGCGGCACGTGTCGGCCGACTACGAGTGGCGGCTGCTGGCCGGGGTCGGGCACTTTCCGCAGCATGAGAGCCCGGAGCGGGTCTCCGACGAGCTGATCCGGTGGGCCAAGCTCGGCTGACTTTCTGGACCGGAGCTAGCCGCAGGCGCTGGTACTGACCGGCCTGGTGGCGTCCCGGCCCGACCTCGCGGCACCGGCGACCTCCTCGGCGGTCAGCACGAACGCGGTGTCGGCGGAGTCCAGGGCGGAGGCGAACACGATGCCCAGGATGGTGCCGTCGGTGGCGATCAGCGGGCCGCCGGAGTTGCCGGCCCGCACCACCGACCTGATGGTGTAGATGTCACGGTCGACCGAGATCTGACCGTAGATGTCGCGGCCGGAGATCCGCTCCCGGTCCCTGATCCGGGCCGGCCGGACGTCGAACGGACCGTCCTGGGGGTAGCCGAGCACGATGGCATCCTGGCCGGACGTGGCCGGCACCGTCGACAGCGTCAGCGGCCGCAGCTTCAGTCCCGGCACCCACAGCACCGCGATGTCGCGCCCCGGATCGAAGACCACCACGTGCGCGGTCAGCCGGCCCCCGCCCGTCTCGACCTGAACCTGGTTGGCGCCCGCCACCACGTGGGCGTTGGTCAGTACCCGCTCGGGGGCATAGACGACGCTGGAGCCCTCGATGCCCCGGTCACAGGACAGCGCCACCGCCCGCACCTTGAGCACCGAGCCGCGGGCCGTCGCGACCGAGTCCGACTGCAGCAGCGCCGGGTCGGCGGGCGGCACGTCGACGATCCGGGTCGGCTGCAGGGCGCCGAACACCTGCGGAAAGCCGCTGCGGTCGACGAAGCGGCGCAGCGAGCTGTAGAGGTTGCGGATGTTGTCGGGCAGCGCGTTGTCCACCGCCCGGATCGTCACTGAGCGGCGCACCTGGTCCGACAGCGTCGGAAACGGCGCGAACGCCAACGGCAGCGCGACCATCCAGGCGACCAGCAGCACCGCCAGCACCGAGAACAGCGCCCCGACCACCCGGTCGAATTGGCGGGCCGGATGCCAGGTCACCCGCGAGCGCAGCCGGCCGGCCACCCAGACCGCGACCAGCTGGCCCAGCATCGCGAAGAACAGCACGCAGACGATCGCGACCGGCACCTGGGCGGCGCCGTTGGCCAGCATCCGGCCCAGTGGCTTGGCGAGCTGGGCGCCCAGCGCGGCACCGCCGAAGAAGCCGGTGAAGGACAGCCCGCCCAGCAGCGCCCCGTTGCGAAAGCCGCCGACGGCGTAGCAGAGCATCGCCACCAGCAGGATCAGGTCGAGCAGGTCCGGCTTCACCGCTGGGGCGGACCTCCTCCTTCAGTAGCACTCAGTTCGGTAGCACTCAGTCGGTAGCACTCAGCTCGGTAGGACGATGAGGGTGCCGGTCTGGCCCTGCGGGACATGAATAGTGCAGACAAATTTATACGTTCCGGGCCCAGGTGCGAGAAATTCCACCGATCTGGTCTGGCCGGCCTCGACCAGGGGGACGTAATCGGCCGGGAAGCCCTGTAACGACCAGTCGTGCGGAGCGCCGGTGCCGACGTGCTTGAGGGTGATCCGGACCCTGCCCGGGTGCACGGTGATGGTCGAGGGCGAGAACCGGTAGCTCTGGTTGGTGGTGATCACCACGTCCTGCACGCCGGCCGTCACCGAAGCGGTAGTGGAGCCGGTGTGCGGCCCGCGGTTGAGCGAGGACTGGGTCTGGCAGCCGGCCAGCAGCAGTGCGGAGATCAACAGCACCCCCGTGCCCACCCTGCGCCCGCCCAGGGCAGCCGGTCGCGACGGTCGAGGCATCAGCACAGCAGCGACCGTACCCGGCTTCGCTGTGCGGGTGGCTTCGCTGTGCGAACGGCGCCACAGCGGGCTCGGGGCGCTACGCTTCACTGACGCGCCAACGTGATCAGCTTTGCTGGCGCACCCTGCTCTTCAGCGTGACTGGTGCACCAATAGGCGCCGGCTGTTCCGTCGGGCGCTGTCTGGAGGAACGTCGGAGGAGCGCTGCATCGGCCGCACCGTAGCGGTTCTAGACCCATCTGCCCGTGGAGCAGAATGCCTTCGTCCGTCCACATCAGCTGCCACTCGGTCGGGTCCGGCTCGAAACACGTTGCCGGTCCTTCCTCGGCTGGCTCCGGTACGCCGGGCAGGTGTAGTAACCTGCCCGGCGTTTCCTCGGAGGCAGGAGGAGGTGGCGGAAGCAGCAGATATCCGCTGTCTAGGATTCGCAGCGCTGCCTCGCGCAGGCCGGTCTGCTCATACAGCGGATCGGATGCGCGTTGAGCCAACGCGTTCCAGATGATCGGCGAATTGATTCCGCTCCCGAAGGTGTCCTCGATCGCGCCAATTCGGCCCGTGTGCAGAGCTCCCTCATAGTGCAAGGCAGTGGCGTCAGCCGACAGTCCCCTGATCGTCTTTCGCGCGACCAGCAATGAGTCGGTCACTCCGGCCGCCGTCTCGAGCAGCGCGTACCCACCCGGAGTCGCTAGGCTTGGATCGTGTCGGGCTCCTTTGATCTTGTTCCACGGCGGGAGTCGATCGTGGCGCTGAACGTAGGAAGAGATCAGAATCCCCTCCGTGCCCTTGATGTTGTCGAGCCCTTCTCTTGGATAGTCCCAGAAGGTTGACGATTCCTCGTCGTAATAGGCAGCGCTCGGAGTACCAGCTTGGCGGTGTACCGACACCTGGTCTAACGATGACTGCACGAACATGGCGTACCCGAGTTCTTCATGTTCTCTGAACCACGCATCGATCTGCTGCTTCTTGCAGCCGGTTTCCGCCATGCGGACGAGGCCGTTGTGCTGTGCGAAGCGCTCCGACAGATCGCGAGCAAGACCGATATACAGGGTTTCCAGCGCTATTGGATTGAAGAAGATATAGACGCCGTTGGAAGCGAACCCGAAATAGTCGGTGGGACAGGCAAGATCGTTGATCGCGCCGCGAAGGTCAGATGCCTCGTCGCGGCGATAGACGTCCCTGATCCAGGTTGCAAGCATCCTCAGAGTCTGGCCGCTTGACGGGTTTCCCGCAGCCCGGCCCTCGACACGTTCAGCCCTTGGCTGCGAGAGCGTGCTCGTCTCTCGACCTAGTCCGGCAGGGGCTGGATCCGGCCGACGTCCCAGGGCTGCTCCCAGCCGGCCAGCCGCAGCAACCGGTCCAGCAGCCCGGCGGTGAATCCCCAGACGAACAGGCCGTCGACGGCGAAGCCGGGCCCGTAGTAGCCGGACGGGTGCCGCACCGTGAACCGGTTGGCCGGCAGCAGCAACTCGCGCAGCGGGACCCGGTGCACACCGGCCACCTCGGCCTCGTCGACCACCCCGACCGGGTGCGGGCTGCGCCAGTGGGCGAGCACCGGGGTCACCACGAAACCGGACGGCGGCAGCCACAACGCCGGCAGCTCGGCCAGCACGTCCACCGTCTCCGGTCGCAGCCCGACCTCCTCGGCCGCCTCCCGCAGCGCCGTGGCGGTGGCCGAGGCGTCCTGCGGGTCGGTGGCGCCGCCGGGAAAGGCGACCTGGCCGGCGTGGCTGCGCATGGTGGCCGAGCGCTGGATCAGCAGCACGTCAGCCTCGGCCGCGGTGCCGGGTGAGGCGAACAGGATGAGCACCGCCGAGTGCCTGCCGCTGTCATCGCCCGGCGGGGTGAACCGGGACAACTCGGAGGCCTGCACCTTCTCGATCGCCTGCTGCATCGGCCGCAGCCAGTGCGGTGCCGTCATGCCGACCACCGCGGCCCAGCCGGCCTCACCCGGTGAGCTCGGGATCCACCTGGGACGGGCTCTTGACCAGCTTGGCCGCCAACACCGGGTTCTGCTCGCCGATGCCCGCCGACGGGCACAGCCGGGCCAGCGGGCAGACCCCGCACGCGGGGCGGCGGGCGTGGCACATCCGGCGGCCGTGCCAGATCACCCGGTGCGACATGATCGTCCAGTCCTGGCGTGGAATCAGTGCCGCGACCTCGGCCTCGATCTTCACCGGGTCGGTGTTCGCGGTCCACTGCCAGCGCTGGGACAGCCGCAGGAAGTGGGTGTCGACGGTGATCCCGGGGATGCCGAAGGCGTTGCCGAGCACCACGTTGGCGGTCTTGCGCCCGAAGCCCGGCAGCGTCACCAGCTCCTCCAGGCTGGCCGGCACCTGGCCGTCGTAGCGTTCGAGCAGCTGCTGGCCGAGCTTGATCAGGTTGTTGGTCTTGGCCCGGAAGAAACCGGTCGGGTGGATCAGCTCCTCCAGTTCCTCACGAACCGCGCCGGCATAGGCGGCGGCGTCGGGATACTTGGCAAAGACCGCCGGCGTCACCTCGTTGACCTTCTTGTCGGTGCACTGGGCCGAGAGGATGGTCGCCACCGACAGCTCCAGCGGATTGGAGAAGTTCAGCTCGCAATGCGCGTTCGGGTAGAGCTCGCCCAGCTCCTTGTTGATCCGACGGGCCCGCCGGGTAAGCGCGAGCGGAGATTCCTGGCGTTCGGCCGTGGCCGCGGTGGTTCCCACGCCCACTAGCTTATTGGGGCACAATGGCCTCACCATGATCGGATTTCTGGTGTTGCTGTTTCCGGTGCTGCTGCTGATCTTCATGCTGGTCATGGAGCGCATCGAGGAGCCGCTGACCCGGGTGGCCCTCGAACGTGATGTCGAGGAGTTCCTCGAGCATGCCAGTCCGGACGAGCTCAACGCCTTCGTCCAGGAGGGCACCGACACCGCCATGTCGCGGTTCCGGTCCCGGCTGCGGCTGCTGCCCGGCCGGCGCAACCGGCGCCAGTAACGCTTCCGCTCGGCTGGCCGGTGGCGCGCCTGCTCGGTGGCCCGCCTGCTCGGCGGCGTCCGATCAGTGCGGCGGCGTCCGATCAGTGCGGTGGCGTCCGATCAGTGCGGCGGCGTCCGATCACAGCCGGGTCGCCGGTGCCCGACCGTGCTTACCCCCTACAATCCGCCAAGACGTATGCGCGCAGGCGCAGCGATGAAAAGGAGCTGGCGTGGACGAAGTGCTCCGCAGGGCCGGATTGTTCCAGGGCGTCGACCCGGCCGATGTCGAGGCGCTGGGCAACCAGTTCGAGATCTTCGACGCGCCTCGCGGCACCATTCTCTTCAACGAGGGTGAAGCCGGCGACAGCCTCTACATCGTGCTGTCCGGCAAGGTGAAGCTGGGCCGCAAGTCCTCCGACGGGCGCGAGAACCTGGTGGCCGTGATGGGTCCGGCGGACCAGTTCGGGGAGCTGTCGCTGTTCGACCCCGGCCCCCGCACCGCCACCGCGGTGGTCGTCACCGACGCCCGGGTGGCCCGGCTGCCCAAGGGCGCGCTGACCGACTGGATCACCGAACGCCCGCAGATCGCCCTGCAACTGCTGCGGGTGGTGGCTCGGCGGCTGCGCCGGACCAACACCATGCTCGCCGACCTGATCTTCGTCGACGTCCCGGGCCGGGTCGCCAAGCAGTTGCTGCAGCTGGCGCAGCGGTTCGGTTCGGTGGACGGCGGCCAGCTGCGGGTGACCCACGACCTCACCCAGGAGGAGCTGGCCCAGCTGGTCGGCGCGTCCCGGGAGACCGTCAACAAGGCCCTGGCCGACTTCGCCCAGCGTGGCTGGCTTCGGCTCGAGGGCAAGAGCGTGGTCATCCTGGACCGCGAGCGGCTGGCCCGTCGGGCCCGCTGAGAACCATCAGGTCAAGACCACCGGCTGAGGGCTCTATCGGCTCAAGTCCCGACCCGTTGAAG
>DASZEI010000140.1:0-12988 GCA_035940975.1 Jatrophihabitans sp.
GACCTGCGGAATCATCGAGGAGAACATGGCCAACAACCAGGCGATGGCCGCTGCGCTGCGCCGGCTCGGCTACCCGGTGGAGTTCTCCGAGGTGCGCGACGTGCACAACTACACGGCCTGGCGGGATGCCTTCGATCCACACCTGGCCGATCTCATCCAAACGGTGGCGAGCTGATGAAGCGGCAGCAGGTGCATCTGTCCGGGCCCTACTTCAGCGGCACCGTGGTGGCGCACGGCCACTACGGGCGCCCGGTGCTGGTCTTCGCCTCCGAGGGAGGCAGCGCCCATGACTTCGAGAACAACGGGATGCTGGCCGCCGTCGCCGACCTGGTCGAGGCCGGCCGGGCCAAGATCTACTGCGTCGACAGCGGCGACGGCCACAGCTGGTCCGACAACAGCTTGTCGACCGAGGAGCGGGCCTGGCGGCACGGCGGTTTCGAGGCCTGGGTGTATGAGCAGGTGGTTCCGTGGATGTCGCAGGACAGCGGCGGTGCCTCGGAGTTCCTCACCACGGGCTGCAGCATGGGCGCCTTCCACGCCGCCAACTTCGCGCTCAAGCGGGCTGACCTGTTCCCGCTGGCGCTGTGCCTGTCCGGCAACTACGACCCGACCACCTGGCGTGGCTGGGGCGAGCTGGGGGAGCAGACGTACTTCAACAACCCGATGGCCTACGTCGCCAACCTCGAAGGCGATCACCTGGACTGGTTGCGCAGCCGGGTCAACCTGCTGCTGGTGGTCGGCCAGGGCGCGTGGGAGGTGCACCCGACCCAGTCGCTGCCCAGCGCCCGGGCCTTCGCCGCCGTGCTCGCCGAGAAGGGTATCCCGCACGAACTGGACGTGTGGGGATACGACGTTCCGCACGACTGGCCGTCCTGGCGCGCTCAACTGGCCCACCACCTGCCACGATTCTGCTGAAGGAGCATGATCTCTTCCATGACCGAGACGACGCACCTGCTGGGGCTGCTGCTGGGCACCGAGGAGGACTGGCCGACCGCGTTCGAGTCGATCGTGCGGCGGATGGGCTCGGTGGGCGCCGGGGCCAGCGGCGAGCAACTGCACCACTTCGACGTCGAGCGGGTCACCATCGAACCGTTCGACCTGCGGTACAAGCCGCGCTACGACCTGGTGATCGACCGGCTGGCCTACTGGTACTACGTTCCGCGCGAGTGGTTGAAGAAAGCCGCGCTGATGGACGACGTCTACCTGCTCAACAGCCCGTTCACCTTTCAGAGCATGGAGAAACACGCGGCGTACTGCGCGATGATGCGGCTCGGGCTGAAGGTTCCCGAGACCGTCCTGGTGCCGTTCAAGAACCCGCCGGACAATGCCAAGTACGCCTACACCGCCGCCCGGTACAACCAGCCGTTCGATCTGGACGTGATCGCCGAGAACATCGGCTACCCGATGTTCATGAAGCCCTACGACGGCGGTGCCTGGGTGGGGGTGAGCCAGATCCGCAATCGGGAGGAGCTGCACCGCGCCTATGACCAGTCCGGCCAGCGCCTGATGCACCTGCAGAAGGCGGTGGCGGGCTATGACGTCTTCGCCCGCAGCCTGTCCATCGGCGCTGAGACGATGGTGATGAACTTCGACCCGGACCAGCCGATGCACGCCCGCTACTCGGTCAGCCACAACTTCCTCGACGCCGACACCGGCGACGAGGTGGTCAGCATCGGCCGGCTGGTCAACGCCTTCTTCCGGTGGGAGTTCAACTCCTGCGAGACGCTGATCAAGGGCGATGAGGTCTATCCGATCGACTACGCCAACGCCTGCCCGGACGTGGCCCTGACCAGCCTGCACTACTACTTCCCGTGGGCGATGAAGGCGCTGGTGAAGTGGGCGGTGTTCTGCACCGTGACCGGGCGCAAGCCCCGCTACGACCTGGACACCCGGCGCTACTTCGACATCGCCGACCGCCACGAGCTGTCCTACGCCGAGAAGCTGGCCTGCTACCGGCAGCTGGCCGACAGCTACTTCGACGTCGAGCGCTACCAGGAGTTCTGCGCCAGCAGGCTGGCCAACCTGGACGAGGTGGTGCTGGAGTGGGTGGCGGGCTCCGAGTTCGACCAGCTGCTGATCGACACCGTCCGCTCCACGTTCCCGCCGCACGAGCAGGAGCACTTCATCGCCCACTACCGCGGCCTGCTGGGCGCCTGGGTGCACGACCAGCAGGCCGCGTCCTGACCGGAGGCCGCTCCGGCTGTCAGCCCGGACTCAGGCGTACATCAGCGACCCCGGGGTGGTGAGCAACTCGCCGGTCTCCAGCCAGGTCTTGAGGCCGGACAGGATCATCGGCCAGCCGCCGTAGAGCTCGTCGTGGGCGCCCTCGCGCATCTGGTCGTGGATCACCAGCAGCCGGCAGGAGTCGCCGACCTGCTCGATCTCCCAGGTGATGCGGGTGGTCCCCTCCTGCTTGACCTCGTCGCTCCAGAGCATCCGCGCGCTCTGCACCAGCCGGCGCGGCGGGTCGATCTCGAGGATCTCGCCCTCACCGAGCAGCCCGTCGGCCTTGGGGCTGGTCTGCTCGAACCGGGAGCCGACCTGCCAATCGCAGTCGATCCGGACTCCGAAGGAGTACTTGCTCCGGATCTCGCTGTCGGTGATGGCCTCCCAGAGCCGTTCCGGCGTCGTGCGGATATAGATCTCGAACACCTTTTCCATCGGGGTCTCCAATCGTTGCTTCAGGTCGCTGAGGGCCGCTGTCCACGGTTCGGCGTACTTGCTCACCCACCGGTCGTGGACGAGCCGGATCGGAACGGGGTTCAGGAAGTGCAGCTTCTGCCGGCCGTGCCGCCTGGTGACGACCAGGCCCGCCTCTTCGAGCAGCTTCAGGTGCTTCATCACGCCGAAGCGGGTCAACTCGAAGCGGGCCACCAGCGCGTTCAGGCTCTGGCCGTCCTCGCGGAACAGCTCGTCCAGCAGGCTGCGCCGGGTCGGATCCGCCAGCGCCCGGAACACCTCGTCCACGGGAACGAAAATAGGTGACCATATGGTCACCTGTCAATGACTGACGCTGCGAGCTTCCCGAGCTAGAGACCACGGGAAAAGGGGGCTACCGTGCAGGAATGCGCGGCTAGAGTCGAGCAACGGGGTACGGAATGGGCATCAACAGGTCGTCGGCGGAGCTGGACGCGCTTCGTGGCGAGGTGCGCCAGTGGCTGGCGGAGGTCATCTCCCAGCCGTATGGCGGCCCTGGGTTCCAGCGGTCCGGCCCCATCTGCCCGTACACCGGCTCGGCAGCGGCCAACGGCGACCTGCTGGTGGAGGTCCACGAGGGGCTGGACGGGTCCGACCGGGTCGCCGTCCGCGACTTCATCGCCGAGGGCGTCAACCGCTTCTGCGCCACCATCAGCCCAGATCGGTGGCAGGCGGCAATGGTGATCGGGCTGCCCGACATGCCCCACACGTTTGGCGATGACTTCGAGGAGGTCATCAACGACGACGAGATGGGCACGTGGCGGCAGCAGCGCCATGCGATGGCCGCGGCGTTCTACAACGAGGTCCCAAACCCGACCGGTCAGGAGCAGTACCCGCTGGGGCTGATGTGCCCGATGCCGATGCTGGCGGTGCGCTACATGTCGCGGCTGGACTGCCGGTTCCTCACCACGGCGCCGCATACGCTGGACGCATACCTCAAGCTGTACGCGCCCGACTTCCTCGCCGGCACGCTGCCCCCGGTGGCGCAGACAGCCGTGGTGGCAGCGCACAAGCACTTCCAGCGGCCGCTGCCTGTGTGAGCGGCAGCAGTGAGGGAGCTGGTGCTGCCGGGTTTCAGGGAGGCAGCCAGTCCTACGCGGTAGTGGCGAGCCGCTATTCCAGGGGCAGCGGTCGGCCCAGCAGGTAGCCCTGGCCCTGGTTGCAACCGAGCGTGCGGACCGAGGTCAGCTGCTCCTGGGTTTCGATTCCCTCGGCGACGGTGGTGATGCCGAGTTCCTGGCACAGCCCGATGACGCTGCGCACGATGGCCCGGGCGCTGGGGTCGGCGGCGATCGGCGCGACGAAGCTGCGGTCGATCTTCACCGTCGACACCGGCAGGTCGCGCAGCAGCGACAGTGAGGAGTAGCCGGTGCCGAAATCGTCCAGGGCGATCCGGACCCCCAGGTCAGCCACGTCGTGCACCTCCTTGATCGCGGCCGGCGAGGCCTCGACCAGGGCGCTCTCGGTGATCTCCAGGTGCAGCCGGTCCGGGGTCAGGCCGCTGCTGTCGAGGCCGCGCCGGATCTCGCTCACCAGCTGCCCCCGGCCCAGCTGGCTGCCGGAGGCGTTCACCGCGACCCACTGGGCGGTGCCGCCGGTCAGCCGGACGTCGCCGGCGGCCCGGCAGCAGGTGGCCAGCATCCACCAGCCCAGCGGCACGATCAGGCCGGTCTGCTCGGCCATCGGCAGGAAATGCTCCGGATCGAGCAGGCCCTGCTCGGCGTGCTCCCACCGCACCAGCGCCTCGTATCCGACCGCGGCGTTGTCCAGCAGGCCCACGATCGGCTGGAAGTAGGGCACCAGCCCGCGGTTCTCGCTCAGCGCGCTGCGCAGCGAATGCTCCAGTTCGAGCTCGTGCACGGTGACGGGCTTGTCCTGCGTCGGGTCATACATCTCGATCCGGGCCCGGCCCCGGCGCTTGGCGCGCAACAGGGCCAGGTCGGCCTCGCGCAGCACCTCGTCGGGATGGTCGTGACCGGCGCCGCCGACGGTGATCCCGATGCTGAGGCTGGCGGTGTGCAGGTGCCCGCGCACCACCAGCGGCTGCTCGAGCGCCGAGGCCAGCCGCTCGGCCAGGACGTGCAGCCGTCGCGGGTCGTGCTCGCCGGGCGCCAGTGCCACGAACTCGTCGCCGCCGACCCGGCCCAGGGTGATCCCGGCGGGCAGGGCGTCGCGCAACCGGTGCGAGAGCACCAGCAACAACTCGTCGCCCGCCTCGTGCCCGAGGCTGTCATTGACGATCTTGAAGCGGTCCAGGTCGCAGTACAGCACCCCGGCCGGCCGGCCGGAGGCGAGGTAGCCGGCCAGCAGCTCCTCCAGCAGGGTCCGGTTCGGCAACTCGGTCAGCGGGTCGTGCATCGCCCGGTGCGCCAGCCGGTCCTCGGCGTGCTTGCGCTGGGTCACGTCGTTGATCTGGGCGACGATGCTCTGGATGACGCCCCGGGAGTTGCGGATGACGCCGACGTGCAGCAGCCCGAACACCACCTGGCCGCTGGCGTGCACCAGCCGCTTCTGGCTCTCGTAGCTGTCCCGCGAGCCGCTCAGCAACTCCTCGAACGCCGCGGTGCCCAGGTCGACGTCCTCGGGATGGGTCAGCTCGGACAGCCGGCGCTGCAGCAGCTGCTCGCGCGAATAGCCGAGCATGTCGACCAGCGACCGGTTGACCTGCAGCAGCTCGCCGTCCTGGCTGAGGATGGCCGCCCCGATCGGGCTGCGCTCGAAGGTGACCTGCCAGCGATGCTCGGCCTCCCAGCGGCGCGCCTCGGCGCGATCGCGGGCCCGGGACTCCGAGATCGCCACCGCCGCCTGGTTGGCGAACAGCTCCAGCACCGTGCGCTGCTCGGAGTTGGGGCGCTCGCCGCTGGCCGGCTGGTCGACGCTGAGGACCCCCAGCAGCGTGCCGTCCTGGCTGAACAGCGGTGCGAACAGGCTGTCCTCGGGATGCCAGCTGCCGGGCCGGGGCTCGGCGGTCAGGCCGTCGCCGGTCCAGGTGGCGATCCGGCCGATCACCTCGCGGTCCTGCTCGTGGCCGAAGAACCGCAGCGAGCCCCACGGTTCGGCCGCGTCCAGCAGGTCCTGCCAGGACCGCAGCGAGCTGCCGCGGCCGAGCAGCTGTCGGATGTCTGGCGGGCCGGCCACCGCCCGTACCACGACCTCGCCATTGGGTTCCACGACGTTGATCGCGGCGGCGCCGAATTCCAGGAATTCCACGGCGGCTTCAGCGATCCGGTTCAAGGTCTGATCGATATCGCTGATGGCGCCGAGTTCGCGCACCACATCCAGCAGCCGCTCCAGCCAGGACCGGCGCAGGTCGCTGACCCTTGGCGGCGACGAAACCATCATGGCAGTTTCACACATAGTGGACGGTCTAACCAGCCGATCACCCGGCTTGCCGCGAACCGCTCATGCGTGCAGGACGACCGCCAGGCCCTGGCCGACCCCGATGCAGATCGCGGCCAGGCCGTAGCCGCCACCCCGGACCCGCAACTGGTGCGCCAGGTGCGCCAGCACCCGGGCTCCGGAACAGCCCAGCGGATGGCCGAGCGCGATGGCCCCGCCGTGGACGTTGACGATCTCCGGGTCCAGCTCGGGCCAGTCGGCCAGGCACGCCAGCGACTGGGCGGCGAAGGCCTCGTTCAGCTCGACCATCGCCAACTCGTCCCAGCCGATGCCGGCTCGGGCCAGGGCCGTTCGGGCCGCCTCGACCGGCCCGATTCCGAAGAACTGGGGCTCGACGGCGGCCACAGCCCGCGACACGATCCGGGCCAGCGGCTCGCGACCGGCGGCCTCGGCACCGGCCCGGTCGCCGATCAGCAGGGCGGCGGCCCCGTCGTTGAGGGGGCTGGAGTTGCCGGCGGTCACCGTGCCGTCCGGCCGGAATGCCGGTGCCAGTTTGGCCAGCGCCGCCAGCGAGGAGTCGGAGCGGATGCTCTCGTCGCGGGCGAGGTCGACGCCGGGGTAGCCGACCACTTCGGCCGCGTAGGCGCCGCTGTCCCAGCCGGCGGTGGCTTTGCGGTGGCTGGCAAGGGCGTACTCGTCCTGCGCCTGCCGGGTGATGCCGTACTTCTCGGCCAGCAGTTCGGTGCACTCGCCGAGCGAGACGGTCCAGTCGCCGGGCATCGCCGGGTTGACCATCCGCCAGCCCAGGGTGGTCGAATGCAGGGTCTCGGAGCCGGCCGGAAAGCCTTTGGCGGGCTTGGGGAGCACCCACGGCGCCCGGGTCATCGACTCCACCCCACCGGCGATGGCCAGTGACGCGTCACCGACCGCCACCGCGCGGTTGGCCGCGATCAGCGCTTCCATGCCCGATCCGCACAACCGGTTCAGGGTGACTCCCGGCACCGAGGTGGGCAACCCCGCCAGCAGCGACGCCATCCGCGCGACGTCCCGGTTGTCCTCGCCGGCCCCGTTGGCGTTGCCGAAGAACACGTCGTCGAGCCGGGTCGGATCGAGCTCGGGGGAGCGCTGTACCAGTGAGCGGATCACGTGGGCGGCGAGGTCGTCCGGCCGGACGCCCGCCAGCGCGCCGTTGTAGCGACCGATCGGGGTGCGGACCGCGTCGAGAATGTAGACATCGCTCATGCCCTCTATTTTGCCCGTTCGCACCGGGTCGGGGGTGTCCGTCCGGTCACGTCGACACCCGGCCCGCTTCGGAGTCGGGAGGTGGCCGTCCGCCCGGCGCGGGCGTTTGAAGTCGGTCGAGCGCCATGAAAGGCTGGTGCCATGGCCGCCGCAGACGAACCCCGACCCCATCCCTACGCCTCGGCCGAGCTCGCAACAGCCACCGACGCCACCGAGCAGGCACCGGCAGAACCGGCCGACGAACCGGCCGACGATCCAGCCGACGAACCCGCCCGGGAGCCGGCCGATGCCAAGGCACGCTTCCGCGATGCGCTGGAACGCAAGAAGGGCCGGCATGCCGATGGCGTCGGGGGCACCGGCCCCAGCTCGGGCAAGATTTCCGACGTGCACTCCCGGGCCGGCGGCAAGCGCCAGTTCCGGCGGAAGAGTGGTGGCTGAGACCGTTATGAACTGATTGCGGGAACGGCTGGCGCCGGACCGCATCATGGGTCACAATGGCCACGTACGTACCACCGCTTTACTTCGTGATGGCTGCGCTTGGGGAAGACGTTGCCGTCGAGTTGAAGGTGCGGAGGTGCGCGATGTCTGCTGCTCATGTGGCGTCATCCACGCGGGGTGTGGTGTTCATCCACTGCTGCCCGCCCGCCATCGGTCCCCACGTCGAGTGGGCACTGGCTGGCGTGCTCGGCCGACCCTGCAAGCTGCAGTGGAGCGCCCAACCCGCCGCCGCCGGGCAGCTACGCGCCGAGGCGACCTGGGTGGGTCCGGTAGGCATGGCAGCGCGGCTGTCGGCGTCGCTGCGCGCCTGGCCGATGCTGCGCTTCGAGATCACCGAAGAGGGCACCGGCGCCACCGACGGTGAACGGCTGGCCTACGTGCCGGGACGGGGCTTTCACCGCAGCACGGTCTCGGCCAACGGCGACGTCGTAGTGACCGAGGAGCGGTTGCGCGGGCTGCTCAGCCGGGCCAGCTCCGCCGACGAGTTCGCCCACGGCCTGCACGAGATCCTGGGCTCGGCCTGGGATGCCGAACTGGAGCCCTACCGCGCCGCCGGCGACGGATCGCCGGTCATCCTGATGCACAAAGTCGTCTGAGCAGTGTCGTCCGGGCAGTAGTCTCGCCGACCGGGTGGCCTGTTCTCAGAGCTTGTGGAACAGCAGCGAGGTGTTGTGGCCGCCGAAGCCGAAAGAGTCGTTCAGCGCCGCCGTCACGGTCATCTCCCGGGCCTTGGTGGGGACGTCCACGTTGAGGCCGTCCTCGGGGTCTTCCAGGTTGATGGTCGGCGGCACCACGTCGTTGGCCACGCTCAGCACGGTAGCGATCGCCTCGATCGCACCGGACGCGCCGAGCAGGTGCCCGGTCATCGACTTGGTGCCGGTGACCACGGTCTGCTCGCCGAGCAGGCCGGCGATCCAGCGCGCCTCGGCCATGTCACCGGCCGGCGTGGAGGTGGCGTGCGCGTTGACGTGCACGACGTCGGAGACTGCCACCCCGGACCGGCGGATCGCGGCCTGGGCCGCCCGCATCTGACCGCCGCCCTCCGGGTCGGGCTGGACGATGTCGTAGGAGTCGGCGGTGATGCCGGCCCCGCCGAGGACCGCATACGGCTGCCGGCCGCGAGCCAGGGCCGAGGACAGCCGTTCGAGCACCAGGACGCCGGCGCCCTCGCCGAGCACGAAGCCGTCCCGGTTCTTGTCGTAGGGCCGCGACGCCCGCTCAGGCTCGTCGTTGCGGGTGGACATCGCCCGCATCTGGGCGAAGCCGGAGATGGTCAGCGGGTGGATGCACGCCTCGGTGCCGCCGACCACCACCAGGTCCGCCCGGTCCAGCTGTAGCAGGTCCAGGCCGTAGGCGATCGCCTCGGCACCCGAAGCGCACGCGCTGACCGGGGTATAGACGCCGGCCCGGGCCCCGACCTGCAGCCCGACGTAGGCCGCCGGCCCGTTCGGCATGTTCATCGGGATCATCAGCGGCGAGACCTTGTCCGGTCCCTTTTCCAGCAGGATGTCGTGCTGGTGGATCAGGCTGGTCACACCGCCGATGCCGGTGCCGATGGCCACCGCGACCCGGGACGGGTCCAGACCGTTCTGGTCCGCGGTGCCCTTGAAGCCGGCGTCCTTCCAGGCCTGCGCCGAGGCCACCAGGGCGGCCTGCTCGGCCCGGTCCAACCGGCGGGCCTGCACCCGGGGCAGGATCTGGGCCGGGTCGACGGCCATCGGCGCGCCGATCCGGACCGCGATCTTCGCAGCCCACTCGAAGGGCAGCGCCACCACGCCGGACGTGCCGGCCAGCAGCGCGTTCCAGTACGAGTCCACGTCGCCACCGAGCGGAGTGGTCGCGCCAAGCCCGGTCACCACCACCGGGTCGCTGGTGTTCACCACGGTCTCGGTCATCGTTGGCTTCCTCTGTTCGGGGGTAGTCGGCGTTTCGGGGGTAGTCGGCAGTGCCGGGTGCGTGCCGGGCCGGCGGATCAGCTGGGGTTGGCGCTGATGTAACTGACGGCGTCGCCGACGGTCTTGAGCTTGGGCAGTTCCTCGTCCGGGATCTTGACGCCGAACTTCTCCTCAGCCGCCATCGCGACCTCGACCATGGACAGCGAGTCGACATCGAGGTCGTCGGTGAAGGACTTCTCCACGGTCACGTCCTCCTCGGCGACATCGGCGACCTCGTTCAGGATCTCCGCCATGCCGGCCAGGATCTCTTCGTTCGTTGCCACAGGTGCTCTACCTCTCTGCATCGAAGGCAAGCCTTCGCTGGATCACCGCATCCCGGCCGGGATCGGCGTCGTTCGGTGGTACTTCCGCGACCGGGCCGCGGTTGCTTGCTGACTGGAAACGCGCGGACGGGCCGTCCGGCTCAGGGTGCCAGGATGACCTGTCCCGCGTAAGTCAGGCCGGCGCCGAACCCGACCAGCAGGACGGGGGCGCCGCTGGCGATCTCGCCGCGCTCCAGCATCTTGGACAGGGCGATCGGGATCGAGGCCGAGGAGGTGTTGCCGGAGGTGATGATGTCGCGCGCGACCACCACGTTCGGGGCCTCGAGCTTCTTGGCGATCAGGTCGATGATCCGCAGGTTGGCCTGGTGCGGGATGAAACCGGCCAACTCGGTCGGCTTCAGCCCGGCGGCGGCGCAGGCCTGCAGGGCGACGTCGCCCATCGTCGAGGTCGCCCAGCGGAACACCGACTGGCCCTCCTGGCGCAGGGTGGCCGACTCGGCGTCGGTGGTGATCGCGCCGGCGCTGTCGCCGTCAGAGCCCCAGACCACCGGGCCGATGCCGATCGACTCGCTGGCCGTCACCACGGCCGCGCCGGCGCCGTCGGCGAAGATGATGCCGGTGCCGCGGTCCATCAGGTCGACGTAGTCGGTCAGCTTCTCCGACCCGACGACCAGCACGTTGCGGGCCTGGCCTGCGGTCACGGCGTTGGAAGCGGCGTTCAGGGCATAGACGAAGCCGGCGCAGGCGGCGTTGATGTCGTAGGCGCCGGGTGAGTCGATGCCCAGCCGGCTGGCGAGCTCGGCGGCACCGCCGGGCACCTGCTGCTTGCCGGTGCAGGTGGCCAGGATCACCAGGTCGATCTCGGTCGGCGAGATGCCGGAGTTGGCCATCGCCTTGCTGGCGGCGGCCACGCCCATGTCGATCATCGTCTCGTCCATCGCGAACCGGCGCTCGGCGATGCCGACCCGGCTCTGCACCCAGGCGTCGTTGGTGTTGACGCCGAGGGCGACCAGGTCGTCGTTGGTCAGCACGGTGGGCGGCTGGTAGTGGCCGAGGCCTGCCACCCGGCTGCCGGCCGATCGGGGCGAGGCGTTGAGCTGCAGGTTCATCAAGACATCCCGGTAGCGAGTTGGGCGACCTGCGGGCCGCCGGCTGAGGTGGCTGCCTGGTCGGCAAGCAGGCGCTGCGCCGATTCCAGGTCCGCCGGTGACTTGACGGCGACCAGCTGGATGCCCGGCAGTTCGCGGCGGGCGATCCCGGTCAGGGTGCCGGCCGGCGCGAGTTCGACGGTGCCGGTGACCCCCAGGCTGCGCATGGTGTCCAGGCACAGGTCCCACCGGACCGGCCGGGTGACCTGGCCGACCAGCCGGGCCAGCACGGTCGGCCCGTCGCTGACCACGCCGCCGTCGGCGTTGGACAGCAGGGTCTGGGTCGGGTCAGCCGGCTCCAGCTCCGCCGCGACCGCGCGCAGGTTCTGCTCGGCGGAGCTCATGTACTCGGTGTGGAAGGCCCCGGCGACCTGCAACGGTCGGACCCGGGTCCGCGGCGGGGGGTTCTCGGTGAGGGCGGCGATCGCCTCGACCGACCCGGCGGCCACGATCTGGCCCGAACCGTTGCGGTTGGCCGGTGTCAGGCCGGCACTGAGGATCGCGGCCAGCACCTCGTCGGCCTCGCCGCCCACCAGGGCGACCATCGAGGTCGGGGTGGCCGCACACGCGGCGGCCATCTCCGAGCCGCGGCGAGCCGCGAACGAGATCGCCTGGGCGGGGGTCAGGACGCCGGCGACGGCCGCGGCGGTCACCTCGCCGATGCTGTGGCCGGCCACCACGACGTTGCCGAGGTGACTGCCCAGCCGCAGCTGGCCGGCCGTGATCAGCCCCATGGCCACGATCAGCGGCTGGGTGACGGCCGAGTCCCTGATCTCGTCGGCGTCAGCGGTGGTGCCGAGCCTGGCCAGATCCAGGCCGGACAGCTCCGAGAAGGTCGCGACCTGCTCGGCCACCCCGTCCAGTTCGAGCCAGGGCGCGAGCATGCCAGGCGACTGGGCCCCTTGGCCGGGAGCGAGTACGGAAATCACGGTGTTAACGGTCCCCTGTCTGCACCCCTTACGGCGAGCACGGCTCGCACAGTCTTCCAGCCCCGAATTTATAGGTTAACTACAACAGGCGACATTCTGGACGAGGATGTAAGCGATTCCAGTGCAAGGATTCCGCCAAATTCGGCGCAGTCTAGCCGCAGCCGCCCCGACAGCTGCTAGCCGCCCTGCGGGCCGTCCGGCTGCTGGCCCGCCGGGCGGCCGGCGCCGTAGCCGCTGAGCCGGCCCACCACCAGCGCCAGCTGGATGGTGAACGCGCCCCGGGCGTCGGTCGGCGCGTGCCCGCACAGCTCGGCGGCGCGTCGCAACCGGTAGCGCACCGTGTTGGTGTGCACGAACAGCGCCCGGGCGGTGGCTTCCAGCGCCCGGCCGCCGTCGAGGTAGCTGACCACCGTGTCGAGCAGCACCTCGCCGGCCTCGACCAGCGGCTGATAGACCGTCTCGATCAGCTCGTGCCTGGCCCCCAGGTCGCCGGCGATGGTGCGCTCGGGCAGCAGGTCATCGGCCGACACCGGCCGCGGCGCTCCCGGCCAGCCCGGCACCGCCCGCAGCCCGCTCAGGGCGGTCGCGGTCACCTCCGCGGCGCCCTCGATCCGGGGCGCCGAGCCGCCCACCACCACCGGCGCGTCGTCGAATTCCTGCAGCACCGCCTTGGCCGCGTCGAGGGCGTCGGTGATGCCGCCGAGCACCACCACCAGCCGGCCGCCGTGCACCCCGGCCAGCACGTCGAAGCCGGCCCGGCGAGCCGCGCGGTGCACCGAGTCCAGTGCCTCGGTGGGGTCCAGGTCCAGCCGCGCCGAGCCCACCACGGTGGTGACCGCGCCCTCGGCCCGCCAGCCCAGCGCGGCCAGCTGGCTGACCGGGGACCCCTCTTCGGTGGACCCGACGCCTCGTACCAG
>DASZEI010000141.1:0-13770 GCA_035940975.1 Jatrophihabitans sp.
CGGGCCTGCTCGCTGCGCCACAGGTCGATGCGGCGCCGGGACGCCGCGGTGATCAGCCACGCCTTCGGATCGCGCGGGACGCCCTCGTGGGGCCACTGCAGCGCCGCTGCCAGCATGGCCTCCTGCACCGCGTCCTCGCACAGGTCGAAATCGCCGTACCTGCGAAAGACCGCGTTGAGGACCCGCGGGGTGAGCCCGCGCAGCAGTTGCTCGAGAGCGTCCACCGTCAGAAGTCGATGCTCCGCACGTCCATCACCGGCCGCACCTCGATCTGGCCATACTGGGCATCGGGCACCTGCGCCGCGATCTGGGCGGCCCGTTCCCGGTCATCGCACTCGACGAGCAGGAAGCCCACCAGGTGCTCCTTCACCTCCGCGTACGGACCGTCCACGGTCACCGCCTGGCCGTCGCTCACCGACACCACCATGCCCTCGGACGGATCGCCCAGGCCCTCGGCGGCGATGAGCTCACCCGACTCGTGCAGCGACTGGCTCAGCGCCAAGTGGCTGCGGCCGAACTCCATCCGCTTGTCCTGGGGCCAGGTCTCCCAGAGCTCCCGGAAGTTCGGATTGCTGCGGATCATGACCAGGTACCTCACCAAGTGCCTCCTCGGCGACTTCAGCAAATTGTCCGCAGCGTGTCGGATTCCGGACCCGCGCTCCGACGTCACTAGTGTGCGGGCACTCGCGCGGTGTGGTCAAACGCCACAGAGCGCGCGCACCAGGCAACGGGGCGGGGGTGCAGCCACCCCTGAAATCGCAGTTCCGCCAGATCTGATCCACCCCGCGAGGAGAGCCGATGACCATCCATCCAGAGCAGACCGCCGACCCCGACAAGGCCGCCGATTCCTCGGTGAGCCCGGCAAGCTCGCCGAACGGTGAGCCCGCTTGGAATGCCGGACCGGGCGACCCCCGGCGCTGGAAGGCGCTGGCGGTGCTGGGACTCATCCAGTTCATGCTGGTGCTCGATGTCACCGTGGTGAACATCGCACTGCCGAGCATCCAGAAAGATCTGCACTTCTCCGACGCCGGACTGCCCTGGATCGTCAACGCCTACGTGATCATGGCAGGTGGCCTGCTGCTGTTCGGCGGCCGGCTGGCCGACATCTTCGGCCGGCGGCGGCTGTTTCTGATCGGGGTGAGCGTCTTCGCCGCCGCCTCGGCGGTGTGCGGCGCCGCCAACAACTCCGCGGTGCTGGTAATTGGACGGTTCGTCCAGGGCGCTGGCGAAGCCTGCGCCGCACCGGCAGCGCTCGGCATCATCGCGCTGCTGTTCACCGATCCGGTCGAGCGTGGCAAGGCGTTCGGGCTCTGGGGCGGCCTGGCCGGCCTCGGCGGGGTATCCGGCACGGTGATCTCGGGGGCGCTGGTGGACCTGGCGTCCTGGCGATGGATCTTCTTCATCAACGTTCCGGTAGCGCTGATCGCGCTGGTCCTGGTGCCGCGGCTGACCTCGGAGAGCCGGATGCACCGCGAGTACGAGCGCCTGGACTTCACCGGCGCGATCGCCGGCACCCTGGGCCTGCTGGCGATCGTGTACGGCCTGTTGCAGGTCGTGCCGCACTCGTGGGGCTCCTGGCAGGTGCTGGTGCCGCTGTTCGCCGGGCTGGCGCTGGTCGTGGCGATGCTGATGTGGGAGGCGCACTCGCCCACCCCGCTGATCCCGCACAGCTTCTTCGCCAACCGGACCCGGCTGGTCGCCAACCTCAGCACCTTGATCAGCACCGCCGGTTTCTTCACCTACGCCTTCCTGCTCACCTTGTTCGAGCAGCAGGTGCTGGACTACAGCCCGCTGGCCAGCGGGCTGTCCTACCTGCCGTTCGGCATCGCCATCGGGATGGGGATCGGCCTGAACAACGCGCTGATGCCGCGGCTGGGTGTCCGCACCGTCCTGGCGATCGGGTTTCTCGGCTCGGCGGTGGGGTTGTTCCTCACCGGCATGATCGACCCGTCGACCGATTACCTGTCCGGTGTGGTGCCCGGCATGGTCGTGCTGGGCATCTTCACCGGCATCGCCATCCCGGCCTCGGCGAGCGCCGCACTGCACGAGGTGGACATGCAGAACTCCAGCCTGGCCTCGGCGGTGCAGAACGTGATGCAGCAGGTCGGCGCCGCCGTCGGCATCGCGGTACTGGCTGCGCTGGCCTTCAGCCACGCCAGCGACCGCATGCACGACGGCGCGTCCCCGGCGGCGGCAGCGGCCAGCGGTTTCGCGCTGTCCTTCCGGGTCGGGGCGGTGTTGATGCTGGCGGCCGCGGTGCTGGTGCTGGTGCTACTCGGCAGCCCCAAGCCGTCGCCCTTCGCGCCCGGTGCGGCGCCGCCGGCCGGTCCCGACCCCGCCGAGACCGACCCAGCCGAGCCCGCGCCGGCCTGAGCAAACGTCCCGGCCGTGACCGCGTCCGGAACCCGCAACTGGAGAACGGAAGATCATCATGATCGACACGACAAAGGCATTCAGCGGCTTCTCGGTGGATGACATCGACCCGGCCAAGAAGTTCTACGGAGAGACCCTGCAGGTTCCGCTCACCGAGGAGCACGGGATGCTCACGCTGCACCTCGGCCCCGGCAAGGACGTCATCGTCTACCCCAAGGGCGACAAGCACGTGCCCGCCGAGTACACCATGCTGAACTTCGCCGTTGCCGACATCGAATCGGCGGTGGCCGAACTCAAGGGCATCGGCATCACGTTCGAGTCCTACGACGGTGTGGACGACCAGGGTGTCTTCCGGCTCGGTGGCCCGCCGATCGCCTGGTTCAAGGACCCGGCCGGCAACATCGTCTCGGTCATCCAGCTCGACTGATATCCCGGGGACGGGCTCGGCCCGCCCGGCAGCCGAAAGGGCTGCCGGGCGGGCCGTCTGCTCGGTAGCGCCCGGCGCTACTTGGTGCCGAAGAAGATCCGGCTGACCGTGTCGTAGTAGGGCTCGCTGCCCGCGAACTCCGACTCGATGCGCTCGATCCACTGGTGGGCGTACTCGCTGCGTCGCGGCTCGGGCACCATGTTCCAGAACACCCGCGCACCATGGGTGAAAGTCCATCCGAGGATTTCCTGAGCGGTCGGGGCCTGCACCCGCGTGATCACGTCCACCGCCCGGGCGTCGCGGTAGCCGGCCTCCCGCAGGTCGGTGAGCATCCGGTGCGGCTCGATCTGGTGGAAGACATCGATGTAGTTGGCGATGTCCTCCAGCGTCAGCTCGGGCAGCGCCTCGGCCAGGAATCGCCTGAGGTAGAACGGCCCCATCCGCCATTCCAGCGGGTCATTGCCCATCGCCGGCGCGGTGAACCCGACGGTTCCGCCGTCGCGCAGCAGCGTGCGGTAGTGCGACAGGGCGCTGGAGATGGAGGGAACCATGATGATGCTCATGCTGCCGAGCACGTGATCGAACGACGCCGGCGCGAAGTCCGGCCGCTGCCCGTCCATCAGGTGGACGCTCACGTTGGCCACGCCGCGGCGCTCCACATCCGCGGCGATGGCGTTCACCATGCCCTCCGCGATGTCGATGCCGACCACCTCGCCGGACTCGCCGACCCGCTGCGCGGCCTGGAACGTCACGGCACCGCGACCGCAGCCGATGTCGAGCACCCGCTGGCCCGGCCCGACGCCGGCCCGGTCCAGCAGGTCGGCGGCCAGCGGCTGGAAGAACGGCACCCTGAGGTCGTAGTCCTCGGCCGCGTTGGAGAACACCTCGATCAGACCGCTGCGTTCGGCAATGCTCATATGTCAGCTCTCCTCTGCTTGGGGAATGGCCACCTGTTCGGGCTGCAGCGGCGAGATGCCACGGATCAGATCGGCAGCCCGCTCGGCGATGGCCGTAACGGGAGTGTTCGGGTTGCCGAAGACGGTCGGCATCACCGATGCGTCGACCACCCGTAGGTTGTGAACCCCGTGGACTCGCAGCTCGGCGTCGAGCACGGTTCCCATCGCGCAGGATCCCGCTGCGTGGTAGGCACTTTCTGAGTGGGTCCGGACGTAGCGGCGCAACTGTACATCCGAGTCCGGATCGAGGTCCACCACCGGATGTTCGGCGAACGGTTTCAGGGCGGCCTGCCTGGCGATCTCCAGCGTGATGCGCAGGCCTGCCACCGCGAGCTCCAGATCGCCGGGTTCGGCGAAGTAGTTGTGCCGGATCTTGGGCTTGGCGGTCGGGTCGGTGGAACCGATCTGGACGCTGCCGCTGCTGTCGGGATACAGGATGTCCGGGCCCAGTGTGAGGCCGTGCTCGGTGGGCATGGTCAGCCCGCCTTCGATGAACATCACCGGCAGCGCGTGGAACTGCAGGTCCGGGGTGGCGCCCCGGTGGCCCGAGGCGACGAAGCCGCCGGCCTCCGGCCCCGGTGAGGTGAGCGGTCCTCGGCGCTGCTCGGTGAACAGCCTGACGTTGTCCGGATCACCCGCCGACAGCAGGCTGATCGGCTGGCTGTGCTGGTAGACGACCAGCGCGTGCGTGTGGTCGCGCAGGTTCTGCCCCACCGCGGGCTGGTCCAGCACGACCCGGATGCCGAGCGGTGACAGCAGTTGCGCGGCTCCGATGCCCGACAGTTGCAGGATCTGCGGCGAGTTGTAGGCGCCACCGCACACGATCACCTCGCGTTCGGCACGCAATTCCAGCTCTTGCCCGTACCGGGAGGCGGCCACCCCGACCGCGGTGTCGCCGTCGAAGAGCACCCGGTGCACCAGGGTGTCGGTCCGCACCGTCAGGTTCGGGCGGGACAGGGCAGGATGCAGGTAGGCGGTTGCGTTGCTGCACCGCATTCCATCGCGCTGGTTGAGCTGGAAGAAGCCGAATCCGAGCTGGCTGGGACCGTTGAAGTCGTCGTTCAGGCCGAAGCCGGCCTCCTCAGCCGCGGCCAGGAACGCGACCATGCTGGGGTTGCGCGACCTGTTCTCCGAGACTGTGATCGGGCCGCTGTCGCCGTGATAGGGGCCGGCCCCGCGCTCGTTGGCCTCGCTGCGCTTGAAGTAGGGCAGCAGGTCGGCGTAGCTCCAGCCGGGCTGCTGCCAGCGATCGAACTCGGCGGCGCTGCCGCGGCTGTGGACCATTCCGTTGATCGAGCTGGTGCCGCCGAGCACCCGGCCGCGGGGCAGGCAGATCCGCCGGCCGCGGCACTGCGCCTCCGGGTGGGTGTCGTAGTCCCAGTCGTAGCGGGTGCGCCGCAGGTGCGCGCCGGCCACCGGGATCCGGATGGCCTCCACGTCGTCGTCCGGGCCGGCCTCGACCAGGCACACCGTGATGGTGGGGTCCTCGCTCAGCCGGGCCGCGAGCACGCATCCTGCCGAGCCGGCACCGACGATCACGTAGTCATACACATCAAAGCCTTTCGACGGCGGTGAGGAACATCCGGCGCACGCGCGGTGCGGACGGCTTGTCGCGCTGAGGGCCGATGACATGGATGCCCCGCTGACGTTATCGTCAGGAATTTCGCTGATCTTGTTCACCGTTGCCGACACTGGGTCGCGGCCGGCGGCTGCTGCCGGTCGGCGGGTTCTCCAGCGAAGCTATAGCCGTTCTCAAGGTTCCGTTCGTAGTCTCGCCTCGATCCCCGGGCGTCGGCTGCGGACAGTCGAGCGGGGCGTGGACCGGAGGGTGGCCATGGCACGGGTAACGGTGGGGCACGAGCTGCAGAGCGAGATCCAGGACTTCTACGCCCGTCAGCAGCACGCGATCGACGGCGGCCGGTACGCCGAGTTCGCCGAGACGCTCACCGAGGACTGCCAGTTCACCCCGGTCAAGAACCAGCCCACCGCCTACGGGCGGCAGGCCATCGCCCAGCAGCTGACCGACTTCGCGGCCAGCTTGGTCGGCGCCCAGGACCGGCGCCGGCACTGGATGTCGATGAACGTGATCGACGAGGTGGAGCCCGATGTCTATGAGGTGGTGTCGTATTCGCTGGTGACCAGCACCCGGATCGGCGAGCCGCCCATCCTGCACTGGGCAGGCGACATCGCCGACCGGCTGGTCCGGGTCGACGGCGCCCTCAAGGTGCAGCGGCGAGAGGTTCGCAGCGACTCGATCGCCTGAGCGCGGGTCGGCGCCGCGGCGTGCTCAGCCCAGCACGCCGGCCGCTCGCAGCTCGGCCAGCCGGTCGGCGGAGTAGCCCAGCTCGGTGAGTACCCGGTCGGTGTCGGCCCCGAGCGCCGGCGGCGCGGCGGCCACCGTCGCCGGCGTGCCGCTGAACCGCGGCACCGGGCCGGCGACCGGCACCCCGGCCACCTCGACGTAGGAGCGGCGGGCCTGGTTGTTGGCGTAACCCGGTGCTTCGGCCAGGGTCAGCACCGGCGCCACGCAGGCATCGGTGCCGGCGAACAGCTCGGCCCACTCGTCCCGCGGCCGGCCGGCGAAGGTGCTGGCCAGCAGGCCTGCCAGCTCCGCGGTACGGGCCGGGTCCATCGGTGACGGGGTGCTGGCCGGATCCAGCCCGAGCCCCGCCAGCAGGGCCTCCCAGAACTTCGGCTCCAGCGCGCCCACCGCGACGTACCCGCCGTCCGAGCAGCGGTAGCAGCGGTAGTTCGGGGCGCCGCCGTTGAAGATGTTGGCCTCCCGCTCGTCGCGCCACTGCCCGTGGCCGTGCAGGGTGCGCACCATGGTCGCCAGGTAGGCCGCCCCGTCCACCATCGAGGCGTCGACCACCTGCCCGGCGCCGGTGGACCGGGCGCTGAGCACCGCGGCGAGCAGTCCGACGGCCAGCGACATCGCCCCGCCGCCGAAGTCGCCGACGTAGTTGGCCGGCGGCAGCGGCGGGCCGGCCGCCGGGCCGATGCCGTGCAGCAGTCCCGAGACCGCCAGGTAGGTGATGTCGTGGCCGGCGGTCGCAGCCAGCGGCCCGTCCTGGCCCCAGCCGGTCATCCGGCCGTAGACCAGCCGCCGGTTGCGCTCCAGCGCCTGGACCGGCCCGATCCCCAGCCGCTCGGCCACCCCGGGCCGGAAGCCCTCGATCAGCACGTCGACGCCGGCCACCAGGTCCAGTGCCACCTCGGCAGCCCCCGGCCGGCGCAGGTCCAGCACCACCGACCGGCGACCCCGCCCGAGCGGGCCGGCCGGGCCGAGGATGGTCGACAGCACGTCGGTGCCGGGCCGCGGCCGGTCGATCCGGGTTACCTCGGCGCCGAGGTCGGCCAGCAGCATCCCGAGAAAGGGCACCGGACCGATCGCCGGCAACTCCAGGACGCGCATTCCGCTGAGCGGGCCGGCCATCGGCGCTCAGCGTCCGGTGCCGTCGAACACGCCCGGCACGCCCGGCAACCCCGGCACGTCCGGCAGCCCCCGCATCAGAACGTCTCGCCGTTCGCGGCCTTCTCGGCCAGCATCGGCGGCGGGCTGAACCGGTCGCCGTAGCGCTCGGCCAGTTGCTCGGCGCGGGCGAGGAAACCCGGCAGGCCGACCCCGGTCGAGCCGCGGTAGCCGTTGACGTACTGCAGCACGCCGCCGGTCCACGGCGGGAAGCCGATGCCCATGATCGAGCCGATGTTGGCGTCGGCGACCCTGCTGAGCACCCCCTCTTCCAGGCAGCGCACCGATTCGACCGCCTCGGCGAACAGCATCCGCTCCTGCAGCTCCAGCAGGTCGCGCTCGGCCGGGTTGCCGGGCCCGCCGAATTCGGTGCTCAGCCCCGGCCAGAGACCGGTGCGCTCGCCGGCCTGGTCGTAGTCGTAGAAGCCGGCGCCGCGAAGCCGGCCCGGCCGGCCGAGGGCGAGCATCCGGTCCACCACGGCCTCGCCGGGATGGGCCGGCAGCACCCCGCCACCGGCTTCGACGGCGGCCCGGCTCTCGTCGCGGATCTTGACGAACAGCTCCATGTTCAGCTCGTCGGCGAGCTGCAGCACTCCGACCGGATAGCCGGCCTGGGTGGTCGCCTGCTCGATGCTGGCCGGGTGCACGCCCTCGCCCAGCATCGCCAGCGCCTCGTTGACGAAGGTGCCGATCACCCGGCTGGTGAAGAAGCCGCGGCTGTCGTTGACCACGATCGGGGTCTTCTTGATCTGCTGTGCGAAGTCCAGCGCCCGCGCCAGCGCCTCGTCCGAGGTCTGCTCACCCCGGATGATCTCCAGGAGCGGCAGCTTGTCCACCGGTGAGAAGAAGTGCAGGCCGATGAAGTCCTGCTGGCGCCGCACTGCCCGGGCCAGCGTGCCGATCGGCAGCGTCGAGGTGTTCGATCCCAGCAGCGCGTCCGGTGCCACCACCGGCTCCACCTCGGCGAACACCTGATGCTTGAGCCGGACGTTCTCGAAGACCGCCTCGATCACCAGGTCACAGCCGGCGAGGTCGGCCATCGAGTCGGTCGCGGTGATCCGGGCCAGCACCTCATCGCGCCCGGCCCCGGTCAGCTTGCCCCGCGAGACCGCCTTGTCCAGCAGCTTGCGGGAGTAGTCCTTGCCCTTCTCCGCGGCCGCCGGCGTGACGTCGCGCAGCACCACCTGGAGGCCGTTGCGGGCTGCCACGTAGGCGATGCCGGCGCCCATCATGCCGGCACCGAGTACCGCCACCCGGGTCACCGTCCGGCGCGGGATGCCGGCCGGCCGGCTGCCGCCGGAGTTGATGGAGTTCAGGTCGAACCAGAACGCCTTGATCATGTTCTTGGCGACCTGGCCGCGCACCAGGTCGGTGAGGTAGCGGGTCTCGATCCGCAGCGCGGTGTCGACATCCACCTGGCTGCCCTCCACCGCGGCGGCCAGGATGTGGTGCGGCGCGGGCATCGGGGCGCCCTTGAGCTGCTTGCGCAGGTTGGCCGGGAAGGCCGGCAGCATCGCGGCGAAGGACGGGTCGGCCGGCGTGCCACCGGGAATCTTGTAACCCTTGCGGTCCCAGGGCTGAGCAGGTCGCGGGTTCGCGGCGATCCAGCGCCGGGCCGCGGCCAGCAGATCCTTGGGTGAGCCGGCCAGCTCGTCGACGATGCCGGCCTCGACCGCGTCGGCGGCGGAGAGCCGCTGGCCCCGGAGCAGCAGCTTCATCAGGGCGTCCGCTATCCCGAGCATCCGGACGGTGCGGACTACCCCGCCGCCGCCGGGCAGCAGGCCGAGGGTGACCTCGGGAAAGCCGAACTCGGCCTTCGGCCGCTCCAGCGCGATCCGGTGGTGGCAGGCCAGCGCGATCTCCAGGCCGCCGCCCAGGGCGGTGCCGTTGAGGGCCGCCACCACCGGCCGGGGAAAGGTCTCCAGCCTGCGCAGCGCGGCCTTGAGCTGCTCGGCGGCGGCGAAGAACTCGGCGGCGGTCTGGTCGCTGACCTGGCTCAGCAGCCGCAGGTCACCGCCGGCGAAGAAGGTGTCCTTGGCCGAGGTCAGGATCACCCCGGTAATGGCGTCCTGTTCGGCGTAGAGCCGGTCCACCACCGCAGGAAGGGAGTTCTGGAAGGCGGCGTTCATGGTGTTGGCGCGCTGCTCGGGATCGTCCATCGTCAGCGTCACGATGCCGTCGTCGTCGCGGCTCCAGCCGATCATGCCGGTCGCTGCGGTCAGGTCGGCGGCGCTGGTCGTGCCGGTCATCAGACGCGCTCCACGATGGTGGCCACGCCCATGCCGCCACCGACGCACAGGGTGGCCAAGCCGTAGCGCTGGTCGCGGCGCTCCAGCTCGTCGATCAGGGTGGAGAGGATCATCGCCCCGGTCGCGCCCAGCGGGTGGCCCAGCGCGATCGCGCCGCCGTTGACGTTGACCTTCTCGGCCGGCAGGTCAAGATCACGGAGGAACTTCAGGACGACGGCGGCGAAGGCCTCGTTGACCTCGAACAGCTCGATCTGCTCGATGCCCAGGCCGGCCTTGGCCAGCGCCTTGCGAGCCGCCGGCGCCGGTCCGGTGAGCATGATGGTCGGCTCCTGGGCCACCACGCCGGTCGCCACGATCCGGGCCCGCGGCCGCAGGCCCAGCTCGGTGCCGGCCTGCTCGCTGCCGATCAGCAGCAGAGCCGCCCCGTCGACGATGCCCGAAGAGTTGCCGGCGGTGTGCACGTGGTCGATCTTTTCGACCCAGTGGTACTTCTGCAGGGCGACCGCGTCGAAGCCGCCCATCGAGCCGATGCCCTCGAACGAGGACGCCAGCTTGCCCAGCGTCTCGACGGTGGTGCCCGGTCGGGGGAACTCGTCATGCTCGAGCAGGGTGAGCCCGTTGCGGTCGCGGACCGGCACCAGCGACCGGCTGAAGGCGCCGTCGGCCTGGGCCTTGGCGGCCTTGGTCTGGGAGTCCGCGGCGAAGCTGTCGACATCGCCGCGGCTGAAGCCCTCCAGGGTCGCGATCAGGTCGGCACTGATCCCCTGCGGGACGAAGCTGGTGGCGTAGGCGGTCTCGGGGTCCATCGCCCAGGCGCCGCCGTCGGAGCCCATCGGCACCCGCGACATCGACTCGACCCCGCCGGCCAGCAGCAGGTCCTCCCAGCCGGAGCGGACCTTCTGGGCGGCCAGGTTGACCGCCTCCAGCCCCGAGGCGCAGAACCGGTTGACCTGCACGCCGGCGCCCGAGGTGGTCAACCCGGCGGCCAGCGCCGCGGTGCGGGCGATCACCGCACCCTGGTCACCGATCGGGGACACCACGCCCAGGATCACGTCCTCGATCCGGGCCGGGTCCAGGCTGGGGTTGCGCCGCAGCATCTCCGCGATCAGGCCGACCAGCAGCGAGACCGGCTTGGCCTCGTACAGCGACCCGGTCTGCTTGCCCCGACCGCGCGGCGTCCGGATCGCGTCGTAGACGTATGCCTCGGTAGTCATCAGCGCTCACCATTTCCTCGGGCCGGCTGTGTTACTACACGGTAACCGGCTGGGACGCCAGCCGGGATCCTGGAGGTGGCCCGCGATCAGACCAGCAGGTCCGGCAGCAGATCGAGGGCCGCCTGCCAGGCCGGCGTGGCCGGATCGACCACCCCGAAGTGCCCGCCGTCGACCTCGACCAGGCCGGCGTCGTCACCGGCCGCCCGGGCCGCCCGGACATAGTCGACGCTCTGCGAGAACGGCACCGTGTCGTCGTCGCGGGCGTGCAGGCAGCGGACCGGGACGGCCAGCGGCAGGTGTGCTGAGGGGCTGGCCAGCCGGTAGCGCTCACCGACCTGCTCCGGCAGCCCGCCGAGGAAATCGGGCACGGCGGTGCCGCTGAGGCCGTCTGCCGCGCCCCGGATCAGGTCGAGCACCGCCGCCTGCGCGATCACCCCGGTCACCCGCACCCGGGGTGCCGAGCCCGGAGCATCCCGGGGCAGGCCCGGCCGGGCAGCGGCCCAGGTGGCCAGCTGGCCGCCCGCCGAGTGCCCGATCGCCACCACCCGGTCCAGATCGAGGCCGCCCACCTCGGGGAGCGCGCTGAGGTCGGCGAGCAGGTCGATGCCGGCCGCCACGTCGGCCAGGGTGGCCGGCCAGCCACCGCCGTTGCCTACCCGGCGGTACTCCAGGTTCCAGGCGACCCAGCCGCGCGCCGCCAGGTCAGCGGCCAGCGGCGCGCCCCAGTCGGCGGCGTAGCGGGCTCGCCAGAACCCGCCGTGGATCACGACCACGGTCCCCGGCCGCCGGGCCACTCCGGATCCGGTCACCGGCAAGTACAGCTCGCCGTACTGGGACTCGTCGCTGCCGTAGGAGTAGCGCCTGACGTCCGCAGCCTGGTCGGTGTCCGTCACGGCGCCAGTCTGCCCTGCCCGGCAGGCTGCGCCGAGTCCGGCTGCGCTGTGCCAGGCTGGAGTCCATGAGGGTGGCCGTGCTGTCCGACACCCACGCGCCGCGGTACTGGAAGTCCTGCCCGCCGGCGGTCGCGCGGCTGCTGGACCATGCCGAGGTGATCCTGCACGCCGGTGACGTCTGCACCCCGGACGTGCTGGACGAGCTGTCGCAGTGGGCGCCGGTGCACGCCGTGCGCGGCAACAACGACGGCCCGGCCGTGGCGGACTGGGGCGCCCCGGACACCCTCACGCTCGAGCTGGCCGGCCTGCCGGTGGCGATGGTGCACGACAGCGGCACGTCGATCGGCCGGCCGGCCCGGCTGCGGCGCTGGTTTCCCGAGGCCCGGCTGGTGGTGTTCGGCCACTCGCACATCCCGCTCAACGAGCTGCACGACGGCCAGCGGATCTTCAACCCCGGCTCGCCCACCGACAAGCGGCGCCAGCCCCAGGGCACGGCCGGCCTGCTGGTCATCGAAGACGGCGAGCTGGTCCAGGCCGACATCGTGGCGGTCAGCTGAGCCGATCGGGTTAGCGCACCGGCACCCGTCACGACCACTTTCAGCGTGCGGCAGACTCGGTTCATGACACGATTCGGAATCTTCGTACCGCAGGGCTGGCGAATGGACCTGGTCGGGATCGGTGACCCGGTCCAGCAGTGGGAGGCGATGACCGCGGTCGCGAAGGCGGCCGACGAGGGCTCCTGGGACTCGATCTGGCTCTACGACCACTTCCACACCGTGCCCCGGCCCAGCAGCGAGACGACCTTCGAATGCTGGACGGCCACCGCGGCGCTGGCCCGCGACACCCGCCGGGTCAACATCGGCCAGATGGTCGGCTGCAACGGCTACCGCAACCCCTCGCTGTACGCCAAGATCTCCTCCACCGTGGACGTGGCCAGCAACGGCCGGCTCTACGCCGGGATCGGCGCCGGCTGGTTCGAGCACGAGTGGAAGGCCTACGGCTACGAGTGGCCCGAGCTCAAGGACCGGATGGGTGCCTTCCGGGAGGCCGTCCAGATCGTGGTCGGCATGTGGACGCAGGACGAGTTCCAGTTCAGCGGCAAGTACTACTCGGTCGACAAGCCGATCAACGAGCCCAAGGGCGTGCGCCGGCCGCACCCGTCGCTGTGGATCGGTGGCGGTGGCGAGAAGGTCACCCTGAAGCTGGTCGCCCAGTACGGCGACGCGGCCAACGTCGGCGGCGGTGATCCGGCGACCATCACCGACAAGCTCGCGATCCTTCGGCAGCACTGCGAGACGGTCGGGCGGGACTACGCCGGGATCATCAAGTCCACCAGCCTGAACGTCTTCCCGATCGATGCCGGCGACGATCCGGAGTCGGCGACCGAGCAGGTCCGTGGCGGCGTCGAGTGGGAGGAGTTCTCGGCCGGCACCGTGATCGGTACCGAGGACCAGATCGCGGCCAGGGTCGACGCGGCGCTGCAGGCAGGGGCCGACTACATCATCTTCTACGTGCCCGGCGTGGCACACGACCTGGACCTGGTCGCCCGGGCCGAGGCGATCACCCGCCGGTTCAGCTGACCTGCCTTTCCCAGCCGGCTCTCCGGCCAGGATTCAGATCACCTGCGCGGAGCTGAACCGGCTCAGGGGGCGTTGTCGAGGATCCGCTGCCGGGTGCCGAGCACGATTCCCGCGACCGTGTCGCGATCCAGGCCACCCACCCGCAGCCGTATCCGCACCATGCCCTGCGGGCTCATGAAGACCCGCAGGTAACAGTGCTCCGCGATACGGCTGAACACCGGTTCCCACTGCAGCTGCGACGCCTGGCCCGGTTCCTCGAGCCCGACCAGCTCCGGTGGCGCGTTCACCACGACGTTGAGGGAGCAGAAGGATTTCAGCTGGCTGGTCTCGCTCGACAGCCCCAGCGCGAGCTCGGTCATCTGGTCGACGTTGTAGTGCCCCAACCGGTACGCCCGCAGCGCAGCCACGTGCACCACGGCGAGCCGCTCGCCGAAACCGTCGGTCGGGTCGCCGCCGACGCTGATCGGGATCCGCTGGTTCATCGAGGTCACCAGGTGGTGCCAGCGCTGCTGGAAGCGGTTGGACGTCATCAACCCGACTCGTACCGGTCCGGGATGGCAGTAGCCGGCGACCGCGTCGACGAACGCGGCGGTGAAGACGCTGGCT
>DASZEI010000142.1:0-3564 GCA_035940975.1 Jatrophihabitans sp.
TATAGTCTCAACGTCTCTCATCAGATTGGAACTCCCATGGCCCAGAAGATCCAGGTTCTACTCGTCGACGACCTAGATGGTGGAACTGCCACCGAGACTGTCGCTTTCGGCCTCGACGGTTCTGGGTACGAGATCGACCTCTCCTCCGAGAATGCCGATAAATTGCGTGAGGTTTTGGCGCCATTTGTTGGGCATGCCCGTCGTGCCTCGCGCGCTACCCCGGCCAGGCCGGGAACGCCAGGGCGACCGGGCCGTAGTGGAGCTCGTATCGACCGCGAACAAACTCAGGCTATTCGGGAATGGGCGCGCAAGAACGGTCACAAGGTTTCTGAGCGCGGCCGCATCCCGGCCAGCATCTTCGAGGCTTACAACTCCTCGCACTGAACCGCGACCGCGGCGTCGCCGAGCAGCCGCTCCGCGACGCCGCGGCCTAGCGGAATAGCGGAACATCGGCTGGCTGACCGCTGCCCGATCGGCTGACCGGTGACACCGCCGGTCAGCCCGGGCTTGAAGCGCCTGCCGGCCGGCTCTGCGATGCTGCCCGCGCCAGCCGTTGCGTCCCTGCGCCGGCTGCTTCCGGTTCCTGCGTGCGCCGGGCTTCCGCCATCTTGCGCTTCTGGCATAAACCTGTCTCTGGCGCTGTTATGCCAGTCCCCGGGGTGCGACCCTGAGATTGTCGGGCGTCTGGCCGGTGATCTCGTTAAATCGGCGTACGCTTGGTTGGAACGTTCGCTGTTAGCAGACGCGGGGATTGGAGCGCGACCCTGGTCGTGGTGACGACTAGAGTCAAAGGCCTGCACGGTGGTTCAGCCAGTGACCTCGCCGAGCGGTAAGGAGAAGAGCGACATGTTTGAAAGGTTCACCGACAGAGCCCGTCGAGTTGTCGTCCTGGCCCAAGAAGAGGCACGGATGCTCAACCACAACTACATCGGCACCGAGCACATCCTGCTCGGTCTGATCCACGAGGGCGAGGGCGTCGCGGCCAAGGCCATGGAGTCGCTCGGCATCTCCCTGGAGGCTGTCCGCCAGCAGGTCGAAGAGATCATCGGGCAGGGCCAGCAGGCCCCGTCCGGGCATATACCGTTCACCCCCCGGGCCAAGAAGGTCCTCGAGCTCTCGCTGCGCGAGGCCCTGCAGCTCGGCCACAACTACATCGGCACCGAGCACATCCTGCTCGGCCTGATCCGCGAGGGCGAGGGCGTGGCAGCCCAGGTCCTGGTCAAGCTGGGCGCTGACCTCAACCGGGTCCGCCAGCAGGTCATCCAGCTGCTCAACGGCTACCAGTCCAAGGAGCCGACCGGCGGCACCGCCCAAGAGGGTGCCCCGTCGACCTCGCTGGTGCTCGACCAGTTCGGCCGCAACCTGACCCAGGGCGCCCGGGAGGGCAAGCTCGACCCGGTGATCGGTCGCGAGAAGGAGATCGAGCGCCTGATGCAGGTGCTGTCCCGGCGTACCAAGAACAACCCGGTGCTGATCGGTGAGCCCGGCGTCGGCAAGACCGCGGTCGTCGAGGGCCTGGCCCAGGCGATCGTGCGTGGCGAGGTGCCCGAGACGCTCAAGGACAAGCAGCTCTACACCCTGGACCTCGGCTCCCTGGTGGCCGGCTCGCGCTACCGCGGCGACTTCGAGGAGCGCCTGAAGAAGGTGCTCAAGGAGATCCGGACTCGCGGCGACATCATCATGTTCATCGACGAGATCCACACCCTGGTGGGTGCCGGCGCGGCCGAGGGCGCTATCGATGCGGCCTCGATCCTCAAGCCGATGCTGGCCCGGGGCGAGCTGCAGACGATCGGCGCTACCACGCTGGACGAGTACCGCAAGCACCTGGAGAAGGACGCCGCCCTCGAGCGCCGGTTCCAGCCGGTGCAGGTGGGCGAGCCGTCGGTGGCGCACACGATCGAGATCCTCAAGGGCCTGCGCGACCGCTATGAGGCCCACCACCGGGTCTCGATCACCGACAGTGCGCTGGTGGCCGCGGCGGGCCTGGCCGACCGCTACATCTCCGACCGGTTCCTGCCGGACAAGGCGATCGACCTGATCGACGAGGCCGGCTCCCGGATGCGGATCCGCCGGATGACCGCACCGCCGGACCTGCGCGAGTTCGACG
This sequence comes from Jatrophihabitans sp., assembly GCA_035940975.1. Classification (GTDB taxonomy): domain Bacteria; phylum Actinomycetota; class Actinomycetes; order Mycobacteriales; family Jatrophihabitantaceae; genus Jatrophihabitans_A. Next base: position 2,108 of record DASZEI010000142.1, read on the forward strand.
ACCGGATCGCCGACGTCCGCCGCGACAAGGAGTCCGCGATCGACGCGCAGGACTTCGAGAAGGCTGCCTCCTTGCGTGACAAGGAGAAGAACCTGCTCAACGACAAGGCGCAGCGCGAGCGCGAGTGGAAGGCCGGTGACCTCGACGTGGTCGCCGAGGTCGACGACGAGCAGATCGCCGAGGTGCTGGCCAACTGGACCGGCATTCCGGTGTTCAAGCTGACCGAGGAGGAGACCGCACGGCTGCTGCGGATGGAGGACGAGCTGCACCGGCGGGTGATCGGCCAGCACCAGGCAATCCGGGCGGTCTCCCAGGCCATCCGGCGCACCCGGGCCGGCCTGAAGGATCCCAAGCGCCCCGGTGGGTCGTTCATCTTCGCCGGCCCGTCCGGTGTCGGTAAGACCGAGCTTGCCAAGACCCTGGCCGAGTTCCTGTTCGGTGACGCCGACGCCCTGATCCAGCTGGACATGTCCGAGTTCCACGACCGCTACACGGTCTCGCGACTGGTCGGCGCGCCTCCCGGTTACGTCGGCTACGACGAGGGTGGCCAGCTGACCGAGAAGGTGCGGCGCAAGCCGTTCTCGGTGGTGCTGTTCGACGAGGTCGAGAAGGCGCACCCGGACGTGTTCAACACGCTGCTGCAGGTGCTCGAGGACGGCCGGTTGACCGACGGCCAGGGCCGGATCGTGGACTTCAAGAACACCGTCCTGATCCTGACCACCAACCTGGGCACCAAGGACGCGTCCAAGTCGGTGGGCAGCCTCGGCTTCGCCGGCGCCAACGACAGCGGCTCCAACTACGACCGGATGAAGCAGAAGGTCAACGACGAGCTCAAGCAGCACTTCCGGCCCGAGTTCCTCAATCGGATCGACGACATCGTGGTCTTCCACCAGCTGACCGAGGAAGAGATCGTCGAGATCGTCGACCTGATGGCCTCGCGGGTGGACACCCAGCTGCGCAACAAGGACATGGCGCTGGAGCTGACCTCGGCGGCGAAGGCGCTGCTGGCCAAGCGGGGTTACGACCCGGTGCTGGGTGCCCGGCCGTTGCGCCGGACGATCCAGCGCGAGATCGAGGACAGCCTGTCGGAGAAGATCCTGTTCGGCGAACTGGGCAGCGGTCAGATCGTGGTGGTCGACACCGTGCTCGACGAGGACGGCAAGGAGCAGTTCACCTTCCGCGGCGAGTCGAAGGCCGAGATGGTGGTTCCGGACGTACCTCCCACCGAGACGGTCGGCACCGTCGAGTAGTAACCAGAGCGCTCGAAAGGCCCCGGTCCTGGCTTCCAGGACCGGGGCCTCTCGCTACCGGGTGGTCGCCAGGCCGGGTCAGCCGTCGAGGCGGTAGGCGGAGGTTCCGCCGTTGAGCTGCATGCAGAAGCTGGTGCTCGGGCAGGAGATGGCCGAGCCGGCGTAGGTGCCACCGGCCGGCGCGCTAACCGGCATGCTCCACTCGTT
>DASZEI010000143.1:0-1699 GCA_035940975.1 Jatrophihabitans sp.
GAGGCGGGCCAGCGCAAGCAGGCCGGTCCGGTCGCGGGCGCCCTGCTCGCCGGTGGGGACTACCGGCTCAGCGATGACCGGGGCAAGGTCGTGGTGCTGAACTTCTTCGCGTCCTGGTGCCCGCCGTGCCAGATCGAGACCCCGCAGTTCGACTCGATCTACCGCGAGCGCAAGTCCGCCGGGGTCCAGTTCGTCGGCATGGACGTCAAGGACCCGTCCCGGAGCGCGGCGCAGTCCTGGATCAAGGACAAGGGCATCACCTTCCCGGTGGTCTACGACGAGGCCGCCCGCAGCGCCATCCAGCTCGGGGACGTGCCGATGGCCGCGCTGCCCTCGACCGTGGTGATCGACAAGCAGGGCCGGGTGGCGGCCGTCTACGTCGGCGCCGTCCTGCCCAAGGACCTCACCCCGGCGCTCGACGAGCTGGTCGAAGAGGCCTGAGCGGTGCAGCCGGTCGTGCTCGCCAGCGGGTTCAGCAGCACCGTGACCGACGGGGCGCTGGTGCCCGCCGCCGGCGTGGCGCTGCTGGTCGGCGTGCTCGGGTTCCTGTCGCCGTGCGTGCTGCCGCTGGTGCCGGGCTACCTGTCCTATGTGGCGGGCTTGGCCGGTGACAGCGCCGGTGACGGCACCGCTGCGGGCCGGGGCGCGCGCCAGCAGCGCCGGATGGTCGGCGGGGCGTTCCTGTTCGTCCTCGGCTTCACCGCGGTGTTCGTCGCAACCGGGGCGCTGTTCGGCACCCTGGGCTCGGCTATCAACGTGCACCGGCTGCTGCTGGAGCGGATCTTCGGCGTGGTCACGATCGGGATGGGCCTGGTGTTCCTGGGCAGGTTCCGGTTCCTGCAGCGCGAGGCCAAGCTGCACCGGCTGCCACCGGCCGGCCTGTTGGGCGCCCCACTGCTGGGGCTGACCTTCGGCCTGGCCTGGACCCCGTGCCTGACGCCGACCTTCGGCGCGGTGTACGCGCTGGCCGCCAGCCAGGGCACGGCCGGCCGCGGCGCGCTGCTGTCAGCGGCCTACTGCCTGGGCCTGGGCGTGCCGTTCCTGCTGGTCGCGATGGGGCTGGGCTGGGTGAGCGGTGCGCTGGCGGTGGTGCGCCGGCACGCCCGGCTGGTGAGCCAGGTCGGCGGCGCGGTGCTGATCGTGATGGGCGTGTTGCTGCTCAGCGGGGTCTGGGACCACTGGATGAACTACCTGCGGCTCGAATTCGCCGGCGTCGGCGTCGGATCGGGGCTCTAGATGGCTCCAGGCTCAACGCGCCGCATGCCCGGGCTGCCCCGCCCGGTCCGCCAGCTCTGGCGCCGGCTGGTCTCGATGCGGACCGCGCTGGTGCTGCTGTTCCTGCTGGCGCTGGCCTCGGTGCCCGGCTCGCTGCTGCCGCAACGGCCGCTCAACCCGCCGAAGGTGCAGCAGTATCTCGACACCCACGGGGCCTGGGGGAGGTTCCTGGACCGGATCGGCGCCTTCGACGTGTTCGGCTCGGTCTGGTTCTCCGCGGTCTACCTGCTGCTGTTCGCCTCGCTGATCGGCTGCCTGGTCCCGCGGATCACCGTCTACGCCAAGGCCCTGCGAGCCCGGCCGCTGAAGGCCCCGCGCCACCTCGACCGGCTGGCCGAGAACGCCGCGCTGAGCACCGGCCTGGCCCCGGACGAGGCCGCGGACCGGATCAGCCGGGCACTGCGACCGCGCTGGCGCACGGTGG
>DASZEI010000144.1:0-20962 GCA_035940975.1 Jatrophihabitans sp.
TGGGCCGGGGCCGGACGAGCTGGCCGGTGGCAGGACGCTGTGGCGCGTGCAGCCTAGTTGCGGTCGAAGTCCACCGAGGCGTAGGCCCGCAGCTTGGACAGCTGGTGCAGCGAGTCGACGGTCCGGATGGTGCCGGACCTCGAGCGCATCACGATCGAGGAGGTGGCCACCGAGCCGCGGTCGTAACGAACGCCCGGCAGCAATTCGCCGTCGGTGATCCCGGTCGCGCAGAAGAAGACATCCTCGCCGGCTACGAGGTCCCTGGTGGTGAGCACCCGGGACAGGTCGTGCCCGGCGTCCTGGGCCTTCTCGCGTTCCTCAGGGTCCTGCGGCCAGAGCCGGCCCTGGATGGAGCCGCCCATGCAGGCCAACGCAGCCGCCGCGATGATGCCCTCGGGGGTGCCACCGATGCCCAGCAGCAGGTCCACGCCGGTACCGGCCCGGGCCGCCATGATGGCGCCGGCCACGTCCCCGTCGGAGATGAACTTGATCCGGGCGCCGGCGGCGCGGACCGCTGCCACCAGTTCGGCGTGCCGGGGCCGGTCCAGGATCACCACCGTGACGTCCTCGGGCTTGCCGCCCTTGGCCTTGGCCACCCGGGCGATGTTCACCTTCACCGGTGCGGTGATGTCGATGACGTGGGCAGCCTCCGGCCCGGTGGCGATCTTCTCCATGTAGAACACCGCGGACGGATCGAACATCGAGCCGCGCTCGGCCACCGCGATCACCGCGATCGCATTCGGCATTCCCTTGGCCATCAGGGTCGTTCCGTCGATCGGGTCGACCGCCACGTCGCACTCGGGGCCGGTGCCATCGCCGACCCGCTCGCCGTTGTAGAGCATCGGGGCGTGGTCCTTCTCGCCCTCACCGATGACCACCACGCCATCCATCGAGACGGTGCCGATCAAGGTCCGCATCGCGTCGACGGCAGCGCCGTCACCGCCGTTCTTGTCACCGCGACCTACCCAGCGGGCCGCGGCCATCGCGGCGGCCTCGGTGACCCGGACCAACTCCAGCGCGAGGTTGCGGTCCGGGGCCTGCCGGCTGACGGCCAGTTCCGGGGGAACCAGACCGGCCGAGTCGGCCCGGTGCTCCGACGGTGCGTGGTCAGTCATTCGGCTGGCCTTTCTCGACGGCTGTGGCAGCGGTGGGCTCGATGAGCAAGACCTTAGCCTCGGCGCTGGCCGGTCGCCCAGCGGACAGGCGGGCGTGACTCGGTCGGGTGATCGCCGTCAGCACGCGGCGAGTCGGACCCGGTCGCCGGTCGGATTGACGCACCGGTGACCATGGACGGGTGACCCGCCCGCTGAAACCGGCCGATCGGCAACGGCTGCGCACCCCGGCCAACCTGTGGCGGGCGTTGATTCCACTGCTGGTGATCGTCGGGCTGGTGGTCCTGTTGAACCGGCCGGGCGGGCAGGGTTCGGACGGGGTGCATGTCATCGACCCGGGCCCGGCGATCGCGGCTGCCCGGCAGCAGGCCGGTTTTCCGGTGCTGGCTCCGAGCGGGCTGAGCGAGCGCTGGCGACCGACGTCGACGGAGCTGATTCCGGCCGGTCCGGCCGAAGCGGCGAGCTTCCGGATCGGCTATGTCAGCCCGGCCGGCCGGTATGCCGAGCTGTTCCAGAGCGCCGACGCGCCGGACGCGGTCGCCGCCCACTACGGCCCGCTGGTTACCGATGGAACTGCCTCCGTCGGCGGGGTCGGCTGGCAGCGGTACCGGACGCCGGCCGATCGGTTGCTGCTGCGCCACACCCTCGGCAAGGTCACGGTGATCGTCACCGGCAGCGCGTCGCAGCCAGAGCTGGTCGAGCTGGCGGGCTCGGTGCGCTGACACCGCGTTTCTGCAGGCCGTGCCCGCGACTGGATGATCTTCCTGCCGGTCAGCTGGGCCTGCCGATCAGCTGGGCTGGTAGGTCAGCTGGGCTGGTCGGTCGCCGCGATCGCCGCATCCAGGCGGGCTCGAGCGCCGTCCAGCCAGCGCTGGCAGATGCCGGCGAGTTCCTCGCCGCGCTGCCACAACGACAGTGACTCCTCCAGCGATTGCCCGCCGCTCTCCAGCGCCTGCACGATGTCGCGCAGCTCAGCGCGAGCGGTCTCGTAACTGATCTCGGGTTCGGGGTTCTCGCTCATCGCAGGCAAGGTTAGCCGGTGACGCCGCTGGCGACGTTGACCGAGAATTCACCGTCGGCGACCCGTACCTGCAGCAGCTCGTCGGGCACGGCTTGCCCGGCGGCGCGTATCAGCTCGCCGGATGAGTTCCACAGCACGGCGTAGCCCCGGTTGAGCACCGCCTGCGGCGACAGGCTCACCACCCTGGCCAACAGCTGCGCGGTGTCGGCCTCAGCCAGCTGGAGCAGGCCGGCGAGGGTGCTGCGATTGCGCCGCACAGCACGCTCGCACTCCTCGGCACCTGCCGAGATCAGCCTGGCCAGCCCGTGCCGCAGCCGTTGCGGCAGGCCTGCCATCAACTGGTCCTCGGTGTCGAGCCGGCGGTGGATGCTGGCCCGCAACCGGGCTCGCGCGTCGGCGAGCTGGCCCAGCTCAGCCAGCAGGTCGGGAACGATCCGCTTGGCGGCGTCGGTCGGCGTCGAGACCGCCAGGTCGGCGACCAGGTCCAGTAAGGGCTGGTCGGTCTCGTGGCCGATGGCGCTGACCACCGGCGTGCGCAGCTCTGACACGGCCCGCAGCAGACCCTCGTTGGAGAACGGCAGCAGGTCCTCGACGCTGCCGCCACCCCGGGCGATCACGATCACGTCCACGTCGGCCCGGGCATCCAGGCGGCGCAGCGCGGCGATGATCTCGGTGACCGCGGTGCTGCCCTGGGTGGCGGCGTTCTCGATGGCGAACACCGCGCCAGGCAACCGGCGCAGGGTGTTTTCCACCACGTCGCGTTCGGCGGCGCTGGCCCGCCCGGTGATCAGGCCGATCGTCCGGGGCAGGAACGGCAACCGTTGCTTCCGGCTCGCCTCGAACAGGCCCTCGGCGGCCAGCAACTGCTTCAGCCGCTCGATCCGGGCCAGCAGCTCACCCAGCCCGACCTGCCGGATCTCGGTCGCCCGCAGGCTGAGGGTGCCGCGCTCGGCGTAGAAGTCGGGCCGGGCTCGCAGCACCACCCGGGTGCCTTCGGCCAGCGGGTCCGGCAGCACTGACCGGTGACAGGTCACCTGGATGGAGATGTTGGCATCGACGTCGCGCAGCGTCAGGAAGTAGGTCGAGACGCCGGGACGGCGGACGAACTGCGCGACCTGGCCCTCGACCCACACCTCGCCGAGCCGGCCGATCCAGTCCGAGATGGCCTGGCTGATCCGACGTAACGGCAGCGGCGCCTCCGGACTGGACTCCAGCTTGCTCACTCGTCGGAAGCGGCTTCGTGTGCCTGCAGGATCTCAGCCGCCATGGTCGAGGGGTTGGGCCTGGGGGACGGCTTGGCCTTGCGGGCCGCAACCTCGAGCGGCTCGTGGTCAGGCGCCTTGCGCCCGCCACGCTTGGCGGCCTTGGTGGGATTGGCGTCGGCCGGTGCCGACTTCTTGGCCGGGCCGGCCTTGGCCGGGCCGGCTTTGACCGGGCTGGCCTTTGCCGGGCCAGCCTTGGCGACCTTCTGCGTGCCGGTCCTGGCCGGCGTGGTCCGACCGGCCTTGGCCGGGTTCACCTTGGGCGGTGGCGCCTTGGCTGACAGGTCCGGTGCTGACACCGCGTCAGCCAGTCCCAGGGGCGGCGGGGTCGGGCCGGCGGCGCTCGGGGGCGTCGCCGTCACGTCATCATCGGCTGCTTCGTCGAGATCAGGGATCCGAGCGCCGGTGGCGAGGGCCGAGTCGATCCCGGTGCTGAGGACGGAGTTGGCCCCGGCGCCGAGGGCCGGGTCGATCCCGGTGTCCAGGCCCGGGTCCGCCTCGGTCTCGGTGCCGCCGACACCGACGGCGTCCCAGCGGCCCTTGCCCTCCTCGTCCTCCGGGCCCTCGGCGAAGCCGGTGTGGTCATAGTCGATCAGGTCGAAGGCAGCCTTGCCGGCCTGCGGATCATCGGCACCGTCGACGGGCGAATCGTCGAAGGTCGCCCAACTCGGCGGTTCGGCGGAGCTGCCCCGGAGTTGGCTGAGAACCTCGTCACCCCGGGCGGCCAGCATGGCCAGGCGCTGCTGCAGCTTCATCGACGCCTGCATCGCGGTCGATACCGCCATCAACGGAACCGTGGTGACGGCCTGCGGCAGGGTCTCGGGAAGTTTGCGGGCCTCGTCCACGGCGGTGGCGGCGAGACCGAGGGCGGCTCTGATCGGAGTCGGGATATTCGGCATACCACCAGCCTGCACCAACGCACCGCGGTACGCGAGGGTGGCCCACCGGTGGCCGGTCCCCGGGGCCGTCAAACCGTTCCCGGACGACCGGAGTCGGCTGCCCTGAAGATGGCGGTGGGTCGAGCGGGTGGGCAGGAGGCGGCCAACCGTGCATAGCGGTACCCCTGCGGTACGTAGGATTGAGGCCATGTCCGAGGCCGCCGCACCGCCCACGCCCGCCAAGCGGGTATTGCTTGCCAAGCCGCGCGGCTACTGCGCGGGGGTGGACCGTGCCGTCCAGACGGTGGAGCACGCCCTGGATCACTACGGGGCGCCGGTCTACGTCCGAAAGCAGATCGTGCACAACGTGTACGTGGTGCGCTCGCTGGAAGCGCGCGGGGCGGTGTTCGTGGAGGAGACCGACGAGGTTCCGGAGGGCGCGATCGTGGTGTTCTCGGCGCACGGGGTGGCACCTACGGTGCATGCCGAGGCAGCCAACCGCAATCTGCGCGCGATCGATGCGACCTGCCCGCTGGTCACCAAGGTGCATCACGAGGCCCGGCGGTTCGCCGCCGACGACTACGACATCGTGCTGATCGGGCACGAAGGCCATGAGGAGGTGGTCGGGACGACCGGCGAGGCGCCCGACAACATCAGGTTGGTCGACGGCCCGGCCGATGTCGCCCACGTCGAGGTGCGCGATCCGGAGCGGGTGGTCTGGCTGTCCCAGACCACGCTGTCGGTCGACGAGACGATGGAGACGGTGGCCGCGTTGCAGCAGAGGTTCCCGCTGTTGCAGTCCCCGCCGAGCGACGACATCTGCTACGCCACCCAGAACCGGCAGGCCGCGGTGAAGGCGATCGCGCCGCGGGTGGAGTTGTTCCTGGTGGTCGGCTCGGCCAACTCGTCCAACTCGGTGCGCATGGTCGAGGTCGCCCTGGCCGCCGGCGCCCAGCAGGCCTACCTGATCGACAGCGCTGAGGAGATCCGGCCCGAGTGGCTGACCGGGGTAACCACTGTCGGCCTGTCGTCGGGGGCCTCGGTGCCCGAAGTACTGGTGCGCGAGGTGGCCGAGTGGCTCGCGGCCAGGGGCTGGAGCGATCTGGAGGAGGTTGCCCACACCGAGGAACGGCTGGTGTTCGCGCTGCCCCAGGAGCTGCGCCGGGATCTGAAGCTGGCCACCAAGAAATAGCCGGCCGCCGTGAGGGGTAGCGCAGCCGCTGGGAGCCAGCCCAGCCGCGAGGTAGCCGGTGCCGGTTCTAGCGCCGCGACATCAGCCGGATGCCGGCGACGACCAGCACGACGGCGGTGGCCCCCGCGATAGCCGGGAATCCGTAGACGATCCAGTTGGTAGCGGCGTCGATCAGCTTGCCCCGGTTGTGCAGGCCGCCGGTCCGGACGTAGAGCAGCCCGGCGGAGGCGGCGAAGTACACCAGCGGCGGTGCGATCACGACGTCGAACATCCGGCTGCGCCGGACCGTCAGGATCGCGACCAGCGAGGCGAAGACCAGGCTGTAGCCGAATACGCCCCTGAGGGTGGTTCCGCTGACCGAGTCGATCAGCCCGCCGACCCCGGCGATGGCGATCAGCAGCAGCACCGCGAGCCAGCCCGGCAGGCCGGGTTCGCGCCGGTCGCGCTGCGGTAACCGGCTCTGGGCAGGCGGCCCACCGGCCGCTGTCGAACCGGGCGCAGGCTCGAAATACGGACGCTGGCCGGCGACGCGTTGATACGCCTCTGGCTGGTCCGGCACGTAAGTGGCTCCGTTCGCGGGTGGCACGACGGTTCACGGTACCCGGCTCATCAATTCCTCCGCTGTGAGTGTCCTGGTGACCGCCAGGATCTGCTCGGTTTCGGCGAGGTCGCCGTCGGCCGCGGGGTCGATGACCGACAGCTCGGCCAGCCGCCGGGCGCTGACCAGCACCCGGCCTTCCAGGGTGCCGACGGTGCTGTTGAAGCTACCCACCGCGGCGTTGAGCGAGCGGCCCAGCTTGTCCAGGTGCGCGCCCATGCCGGCCAACCGCTGGTAGAGCTCGCGGCCGAGCTGGCTGACCTCGGCGGTGTTGCGGGCCAGCGACTGCTGACGCCAGGTGTAGCCGACGGTGCGCAGCAGGGTCACCAGGGTGGTCGGTGTCGCCAGGATGACGTTGCGGGCGAAGGCATGTTCCAGCAGCGCCGGGTCCTCGCGCAGGGCGGCATCCAGGAACGCGTCCGCCGGCACGAAGCACACCACGAATTCCGGCGACGGGCTGAACCGGTTCCAGTACGCCTTGGCGCCCAGGTCATCGACATGCCGGCGCAACTGGCGGGCATGGGCCTTCAGCCGAGCGGACCGGGTGAACTCGTCGCGTGCCTCCATGGCTTCGAGGTAGCCGGCGAAGGCCACCTTCGAGTCGACGACGATGTGCTTGCCGTCCACCAGGTTGACCACCAGGTCCGGTCGCAGCGTGCCGTCGTTGGCCGGTGTGCCGGCCGAGGTGGGCTGGACCAGGTAGTCGACGTGCTCGACCAGCCCGGCTATCTCCACCGCGCGCTCCAACTGCAGCTCACCCCAACGACCGCGCACCTGCGGCGCGCGCAGCGCGGTCACCAGCTGGGCGGTCTCGGTGCGCAGGCCGTCGGCGGACAGCCGCATCGCGGACAGGTGCTCATCGAGCGCGGAGGTCGCGGTGAGCCGGTCACGCTCGGCGGTGTGCAGCTGGGCCTGGACCTGGTGCAGGGCGTCCCGGATCGGGCTGACGAGCGCCTCGATCGAGTGCTGGCGCTCGGCAAGGTCACCGGCCGCGGCACCGCGGGCGGCATCCAGTCGCGCTTGCGACAACTCGGACAGCGCCCGGCGGGCCCGGCCGTACCAGAAACCGGCGGCCACGCCGAGTACCGAGCCGAGCAGCAGCCCGAGCAGCAGGAATGCGAGTGCGGTCATGAACCCATGCTGATCCCTGGCTCTGACAGTTTTGCCGAAGGCGCGCGGGGGCACCGGCGATGTGAGCGGGCTCCGGCGCGGTCCGGGCCGGACAGCGACACGCCGTAGACTGCACGCCCGTGGCCCTCACTATCGGCATTGTCGGACTTCCCAACGTCGGCAAGTCCACCCTGTTCAATGCCCTGACCCGCAACAACGTGCTGGCCGCGAACTACCCGTTCGCCACCATCGAGCCCAACGTCGGGGTGGTAGGAGTCCCCGACGACCGGCTGGAGGTGTTGGCCAGGATCTTCGGCTCGGCCAGGATCCTGCCCGCCACGGTGAGCTTCGTCGACATCGCTGGCATCGTCCGTGGCGCATCCGAGGGTGCGGGGCTCGGCAACAAGTTCCTGGCCACCATTCGCGAGGCCGATGCGATCTGCCAGGTCATCCGAGCCTTCACAGATCCCGACGTCGTGCATGTCGACGGCAAGGTCTCACCGGCCGATGACATCGAGACCATCAACACCGAGCTGATCCTGGCCGACCTGCAGACCATCGAGAAGGCGCTGCCGCGGCTGGAGAAGGAGGCGCGGACCGCCAAGGACAAGCTGCCGGTGCTGGCCGCGGTGAAAGAGGCGCAGGCGGTGCTGGATGCCGGCCGGACGGTGTTCGCCGCCGGCCTGGATCTGCAGCCGTTGCGCGAACTGCACCTGATGACCGCCAAGCCGTTCCTGTACGTGTTCAACGTCGATCCGGGCGAGCTGGCGAACTCCGATTTCCTGGCCTCGCTCCAGGAACTGGTGGCGCCGGCCGAGGCGGTGTTCCTGGACGCCAAGACCGAGGCGGAACTGACCGAGCTGGAGCCCGATGAGGCGCTGGAGCTGCTGCAGTCGATGGGCGTGGACGAGTCGGGCCTGGACAAGCTGGCCCGGCTCGGTTTCAAGACCCTTGGGCTGCAGACCTACCTCACCGCCGGGCCGAAGGAATCGCGCGCCTGGACGATTCCCAAAGGCGCCACCGCGCCGCAGGCCGCCGGAGTCATTCACACCGACTTCGAAAGGGGATTCATCAAGGCCGAGGTGGTTTCCTTCGATGAGCTGGTCGCCGCCGGGTCGATGGCCGAGGCCAAGGCGCGCGGCAAGGTGCGCATCGAGGGCAAGGACTACGTGATGGCCGACGGCGACGTGGTGGAGTTCCGCTTCAACGTCTGATTACCTCGCAAGGTCAGCTTGAGAGGCCTCCAGGTGATCTGCGCGGTGATGGCTTTGACGAAGGTGCGTTTTCCGGACGTGTCGGTCAGAGCAGCTGCCAGCCCGGGCGTGAAACAGCACCGCCCTCCTCCCGTCCACCCGTTCACTGGTGTGTCAGTTTCCGTGCGTGTGGCAGGCAGTCACGCGGATTCAGGCACCCTGGAAAGATGCAGACGTTCCTGCCCTATCCCAACTTCCTGGCCACGGCACAGGTGCTGGACCGCAAGCGGCTGGGCAAGCAGCGGGTCGAGACCCTGCAGATCCTGCGAGCGCTGGAGCTGCCCGACTACGGCTGGCAGAACCATCCGGCGGTGCGGATGTGGCGGGGTCGCACACCGGCCCTGGTGCGGTACGGGTTGGACTGCGTGCGGGTGTGGACCGGTCGGGGTCACGGTGACTCCACCGCCGATCAGATCGCGGAGTTCGCGCCGTGGGTCCGCGAGCTCAGCCAGGCGGACCTGCGGCGGCAGTCGCTGCTGCCGAGCTGGCTGGGCGATGAGCGGCTGCATCGCTCGCACCGCAGCCAGTTGATCGCCAAGGACCCGGACTTCTATCGTCCGCTATTTCCCGAAAGCAAGGAAGGCCTCGACTATTTCTGGCCCGAGCCGGACCCGGTCGTGGGTGCCTCCGATGCGCAGCCCCAGCGCTTGCTCTGGGTGCTCCGCCCGGAGTCTGAGCACGCGCTGGGCCGGGCGGTTCTCACCGGCGTGATCGGCTTCGGTGCCGCTGCCGGCGTACCGGTGGATGCCTCGGTAAGCGACCTGGCCGCGCTGCGCGAACTGCAGGCCAGCCCGTCGCGCCGGCCGTCACGCGCCTTGCGGGCACTCGCCGACTTCGTCGAGGCGGTTAGACCGGGTGATGATATCGGCGTGCTGGTATCCCACGGCCAGTCTCTGCTCATCGGCCGGGTAACCGGGCCTTATACCTTTGCACCGCGCGACACCGCTGGTTTGGCGCACCGGCGCACCGTCGAGTGGTACCGGATGCTTCCCCGCTCGTCGATGCCGCGGCCGGCCGCTTTGCAGGATGTGCGACCTCTTTTCTCACTGGCCTGGAACCCCCCGAAGTAGCGCGCTGAAGCCGGATGCCGCCTTTGTCACCGCCACCCGAGCCGACAATGTCGGCGCGCCGGTTCTGTATACGTCGAGCTATGTCTTTCCTCCGGATCGGGCGATCTTGCCCGAGTCAGCCGGCATTGTTTTCCGCGTCCGGCACAGGTGATCCGCACCCGATCGGATGCGTCCCGCCAGGCAATCAAACGTTCACCACCTAACGGATAGCCATAAGGAGTGTCGCTGGTTTGCGGTTTATTGCCCCAAAAAGGCCAGTGATTTAAAAGAAACACCGCGTGTAAGTTTGACTGCACACTTGATCATGGTGGACGATACGCCCATGGCAAAAACAGTGGTCACCACAGATGACATCGACGGCTCTCCCAACGCTGAGACCGTGACCTTCTCCTTTGACGGTCGAAGCTTCGAGATTGATTTGAGCAAGAAGAGCCGGAGCGCGTTGGAAAAGGCGTTGAAGCCGTATATCGACGCCGGCAGGCCGGTTGGCAGCCGCACCACCCGGGCAGCCGGAAGCGGCCGCGGCGGGCGCGGGCGCCGCGCGAGTTCGGTCGACCTCGCCGCGGTGCGAGCCTGGGCAGCCGAGAACGGCATCGCGGTGTCTGACCGCGGCCGTATCAGCGCCAGCGTCCTCGAGCAGTACCAAGCAGCTCAGTAGCCGATTCGGCCCCCAGCGAAGATTTTTTCGCCGGCGGTGTCGATTCCGTCTTGGCGCGTTCGTTGTCTGGGTAGAGGATCGGCTAAGGGTGCCGGTCCCTGCTCAGAGGAGAAGGCGATGAAGCAGTACCTGTTGTCGGTCCACATGGTCGAGGGTGAGCCGGTGCCGTCGCCGGAGACCATCAAGCAGATGTACGCCGATGTGGACGCGTTCAACGCCCGGCTGCAGGCCGAGGGTGCCTGGGTGTTCGCCGGTGGGCTGCACCCGGCCGACACCGCCACCGTGGTGCGCATGCGGGACGGCGAGCTGTTGACCACTGACGGGCCGTTCGCCGAGACCAAGGAACAGCTCGGTGGTTTCTGGGTCATCAAGGCTCCCGACCTCGACGCGGCGCTGGCCTGGGCGGCCGACGCGACCAGGGCATGCCGCGGGCCGGTCGAGGTCAGGCCGTTCCAGGACGAACCCGAGGGCTAAGCGGGTCCATGTCGCAGATGGCTGGTTCCGAGCCGGTCGCGGTAGCAGAGATCGAGCGCCACTTCCGGTCCGAATACGGCAGTGCGGTGGCCACCCTGGTCCGCTCCTTCGGCGACATCGACATCGCCGAAGAAGCGGTTCAGGAGGCCTTCGCGGTGGCGCGCGTTCCTCCAGCGGCGGCGCGACGCTGTGGGCGGTACCGGCCAGCGCTGAGTTCAGCCGTCCGGTTCGAGTTCAGTCCTCCTGCTCGGCCCGCAGGATCTCCACGTCCCGGGCGGCCTGCTGACCGGCCCACACCAGCGCTCCGACCAGTGCGCCGCCGAGCAGGCCCCACAGCGCCCCCATGGTGCAGTTGTCGGCGATCGGCTCACCGGCGCGCATCAGCGCCACCAGCGCGCCCGAGATCAGGCCCCAGACGCCGAAGCCGACCGCCCAGCCACCGACCTCGCGGACCGCCGTGGCGGTGCGGACCATGGTGGCCGGCACGAATCCGTTGACCAGGCCGACCCGAGGACCGACATCGAAGGGCGGCGCCTTCCAGAACCACGCCCCGGCGATGACGAAGGCGACGAACACCACCACCGGACGCGGCGGCAGTTGCCTGGTCAGGGTGGCCAGCGCGACGAAGACTCCGAGGATCAGCCGGATCGCCGATATCTGGGGCGTCCGTGGCTGCTCGTCCTCGACCGCTTCGTGCTCTGCCTCGTTCACCACCTGCTGCCCCCTCGCCAGGCATGTTACTGGGCACCTTGCCGATGACAGCCCCGGCACAGCGGGCTCACTCGACCCCGATGTCTTCGTTCCACAGTTCAGGCCGTGCGGCGATGAAGTCGCTCATCAGCCGGATACAGTCGGCATCGTCGAGCAACAGCACCTCGACGCCGTTGTCAGCGAGCCAGTCGTGGCCGCCGTAGAAGGTCCGGGCCTCACCGATCACCACCCGCGAGATGCCGAACTGGCGGACCAGCCCGCTGCAGTACCAGCACGGCGACAGGGTGGTGACCATGGTGGTGCCGCGGTAGGAGGGCTGCCGCCCGGCGTTGCGAAAGGCCGCGGTCTCGCCATGCATCGACGGGTCGTCATCCTGTACCCGGCGGTTGCGGCCACGGCCGAGCAGCCGGCCGTCCCGGCCGAACAGGGCGCCACCGATCGGAATGCCGCCCTCGGCCAGGCCGAGCCGGGCCTCCTCCAGCGCGACCGCCAGCCAGGACTGCGGGTCGAAGCTGGTCATCGACCGACCGTAGTACCCGCCGGCGGAATTCCGAACCAGCACCCCGGCGTTTCACCGCGCACGACGGGTTCACGGGTTTCGAAGGGGTTGCCAAGCTGTGCCCGGCGCACAACCGGAGTAATCGCCGTGCTGGGTACCGCTAGGCTGAGGCAGCCAGGCGGAGCTCATGCTCCGCTTTTTGTATGGGAGTTCCGCCGATGTCATCTGCCCGGCGCCGGGCGCGCTACCAGCTCACCTTCGTGGTCCTGGCTGTCGGCGTCAGCACCTTCTCGCTGCTCCAGTCGCTGGTCTCGCCGGTGCTGGTGCTCCTGGAACACAGCCTGCACACCAGCCAGAGCACGGTGACCTGGGTGCTGACGGCCTACCTGCTGTCGGCCTCGGTGTGCACCCCGATCCTCGGCCGGATCGGCGACATGATCGGCAAGAAGAAGGTACTGGTCGCGGTGCTGACCACCCTGGCGCTCGGCTCGATCCTGGCAGCGCTGGCCACCTCGATCCAGGTCATGATCGTCGCTCGGGTCATCCAGGGCGTCGGCGGCGGCCTGATCCCGCTCGCCTTCGGCATCGTCCGCGACGAGTTCCCCCGCGAGAAGGTTCCCGGGGCGGTGGGCGCGATCGCCGCGCTGCTGGCCGTCGGTGGCGGCCTGGGCCTGGTGCTGGCCGGCCCGATCGTCGATCTGCTCGACTATCACTGGCTGTTCTGGATCCCGGGCGCGGCGATGGCCGTCGCCGCCGTCGCGACCCAGTTCGTGGTGCCGGAATCTCCGGTTCGCACCCCGGGAAGGATCAGCTGGCTGGCCGCGGTGCTGCTGTCGGCCTGGTTGGTCGCGCTGCTGGTCGCCGTCAGCCAGGCGCCGGCCTGGGGCTGGGCATCGGTGTGGGTGCTCGGGCTGCTGGCGGCCTCCGTGGTGCTGGCGGCGGGCTGGATCGTGGTCGAACTGCGATCCCGGCAGCCCTTGATCGACATGCGGATGATGCGGATTCCCGCGGTCTGGGCGACCAATCTGGTCGCGCTGCTGTTCGGCTTCGGGATGTATTCGGTGCTGGCCTTCCTGCCGGAGTTCGTACAGACGCCGGCCACGACCGGCTACGGTTTCAGCGCCAGCATCACCGAATCCGGTCTCATCGTGCTGCCCATGTCCGGCTCGCTGTTCCTGTTCGGAGTGCTGTCCGGCCGGCTGGCCAGCCGGTTCAGTGCCAAGGCCGTGTTGGTGCTTGGCTCGGCGCTGAGCGTGTTCCCGTTGCTGATCATGGCGTTCGCGCACGCGCGGATCTGGCAGATCGCCGTTGCCACCCTGCTGCTCGGCGCCGGCTTCGGGCTGGCCTTCTCGGCGATGTCGAACATCATCGTCGACTCGGTGCCCACCAGCCAGACCGGTGTGGCCAGCGGGATGAACGCCAACATCCGCACCATCGGCGGTTCGGTCGGCGCGGCTGTGATGGCCAGCGTGATCACCTCCGGAGCGCTTGCCGGCGGCCTGCCGAAGGAGTCCGGCTACACCGCCGGGTTCGCGATGCTGGCTGGCGCCCTGCTGCTCGCGGCGCTGGCCGGCCTGCTCATCCCACCGCTGCGCGGCGTTCGCGATCCGCACCAGCGGCAGCAGGCCGCGATGTCGCATCCGGAACTGGCGATCGTGGCCGGCGGCACGCTGGTCGGCAACGAGCCGGAATGAGCTCGGTCGCACCCGGCAGGCATTGCCGAGGTCGCCTTGTCGCTGCTCGCGAGCACAGCTGACCAAGCACGCTTGCTTGTTCCAAGAATGAGCTGGCACGCTCGGGCCCGAGACCTCGGGAGGTGGCCATGCCTGACATCCACGCGTTGCTGGCCGACCTGCACGCCGAGAGCGACGAGCTGGACGGCATGGTCGCCGAGTTGGACGAGCAGGGCTGGACGTTGCCGACCCCCGCGCCCGGCTGGACGATCGCGCACCAGATTGCCCACCTGAACTGGACCGACGACCTCGCGGTGCTGGCCGCCACCGACCCGGATGCCTTCACCGGCTTGGTGCAGCGGGCGCTGGACGCACCTGGGCGCTTCGTCGACGACGGCGCTGCCGAGGGCGCCCGGTTGCCGCCCGGCGAGTTGCTGCGCCGCTGGCGGGCCGGCAGAGCCCGGCTCGCCGAGTGCCTGGCCACCCTGCCGGCCGGCACCAGGTTGGTCTGGATGGGACCGCCGATGAGCGCTGCGTCGATGGCCACCGCTCGGCTGATGGAAACCTGGGCCCACGGGCTGGACGTCGCCGACGCCCTGGGCGTCACCCGCCGCCCGACCGGCCGGCTGCACCACATCGCCTGGCTCGCGGTGCGCACCCGGGACTTCGCGTTTCGGGCGCGCGGCAAGGCAGCGCCGGACGCGCCGTTCCGGATCGAGCTGACGGCGCCGGACGGTTCGCTGTGGACGTTCGGCTCGCCCGAGGCGGAGCAGTCGGTGACCGGCCCGGCTCTGGACCTCTGCCTGCTGGCCACCCAGCGCCGGCACCGGAGCGACCTGGCGTTGACCGCGGTCGGCCCCGATGCCGATGCCTGGCTGGACCTGGCCCAGGCCTTCGCGGGGCCGCCCGGAACCGGCCGTCCCGAAACCGGCCGTCCGGAAAGGAACGCGGCCGGTTGACCCGTCGGCGGCTGCTGGATGCCAAGGATGCCCGCTGTGCGGCGCGGGCCGAAACGAGTCCGTCAGAGCTGTTTCGCTCTGGGCGTAGCGGCGGCAGGGGCCCTGGTGTGCTGTCGGCGGACATCACTAAGGTCGGGCCATGACTGCTGCGCCGGGCTACCTGAGATTCCCGCACATCCGTGGTGACCAGCTCACCTTCGTCGCCGAGGACGACGTCTGGCTCGCCGGCGCCGACGGTGGTCAGGCCCGCCGGCTGACGGCCGACACGGTGCCGGTGGCGCGACCGAGGCTGTCGGCCGACGGCAGCATGGTGGCCTGGGTATCGCGTCGCGGCGGTGAGGACGAGGTGTATCTGATGCCGGCCGCCGGCGGTACGCCGCGGCAGCTGACCTTCTTCGGCCACCACAGCACCACCCTGCTCGGCTTCCACCCCGATGGCCGGGTGCTGGTGTCCTCGGCCGGCTCGCAGCCGTTCCGAAGTTTCTGGTGGGCCTATGCCATCGACATCGGCGACGGAGCCGACCCGACCCCGCAGCGGCTGCCCTACGGTCCGGTCATCTCGGTGGCGGTCGGCGATCCGGCGGTGGTGGTGGGCACCGGTTACCGGCGTGACTACGCGCAATGGAAGCGGTACCGCGGCGGCACCGCCGGCCGGCTCTGGCTCGATGCCAGCGGTGGCGGCGAGTTCACCGAACTGCTTGCCGAGCTGGCCGGCCCGAAGACCGCGCCCACCTGGACCGGAGACCGGCTGGCTTTCCTGGCCGATTTCGAAGGCCACGGAAACGTGTACTCGGTGGCGGCCGATGGTTCGGACCTGCGCCGGCACACCGACCATGACGCCTTCTACGCCCGCCACCTCACTGGCGACGGCAGCCGGCTGGTCTACCAGCATGCCGGCCAGCTGTGGCGGCTGGATTCGCTGGAGCCCGACTCGCAGCCACGCCGGCTCGAGGTCGAGCTGGGCAGCAGCCGGCCGCAGCGCACCGTCAGCCAGCTGAGGGTTGCCGAGCATCTCGGTCAGCTGGCCGTCGACGGCACCGGCCGGGCAAGCGCGGTCGAGATCCGCGGCAACATCGTCTGGCTGACCCACCGCAACGGGCCGGCCCGGGTGCTGGCCGCCGCACCCGGCGTCCGGCACCGGCTGCCGGCGGTGCTGGCCGACGCCGGCGCCGACGGCCGGCCCGCGGTGGCCTACATCACCGACGCCGAAGGCGAGGACGCGATCGAGATCGTCGACGGCGGCGGCCAGGTACGCCGCTTCGGTGCCGGCCGGCTCGGCCGGGTGCTGGAGCTGGTGGCCAGCCCCGACGGCGCGATGCTGGCCGCGGCCACCCACGACGGCCGGCTGCTGACCATCGCCGCGGCCGACGGCGCGATCACCGAGCTCGAAGCAAATCCGAACGGCGACCCCAGCCACCTGAGGTTCTCACCGGATTCGGCCTGGCTGGCCTACTCCGCGGCGGAGTCGGCCGGCGCCGACGAGCCGCTGCGCAGCATCCGGCTGGTGGAACTGGCCAGCGCCAAGATCACGGCCGTCACCTCGCACCGGTTCCTCGACATCAGTCCGGCCTTCAGCCTGGACGGCAGGTACCTGGCATTCCTGTCGGCACGCACGTTCGACCCGGTCTATGACACCCATAGCTTCGACCTGGCGTTCCCGCTGGCCATCCGGCCCTACCTGGTCACGCTGGCCGCCGCCACCCCGTCACCGTTCGACCCCGAACTGCAGGGTCAGCCGGACGAGGCACCGGGCGAGCCCCCCGCTGGGGACTCAGAAACCCCTGACGGTGGCGTGCAACCGATCACCGTCGACCTCGACGGCATCGTGGAGCGGATCGTGGCGTTTCCGGTCGCGGCCGGCCGGCTGGCGGACCTGCGGGCAGCCAAGGGCGGCCTGATCTGGACCGACAGCCCGGTCGCCGGCGAGCTCGGTGAGTCGCGCAACCCCGATGACGACGTCCGCCCCTCGCTGCAGCGCTGGGACTTCGGCAAGCGCAAGCGCGTGGAGCTCGCGCCCCGGATCGACGACTTCGCGGTCTCCGGAGACGGCGCGAAGCTGGTGGTGCGCGACGCCAAGGCACTCAACCTCGTCCCCGCCGACCACAAGCCCGCCGAGGACGGTGACGACGCCGTCTCGATCGACCTCGACCGCGTTCGGCTCACGGTGGACCCGCCGGCCGAGTGGCGTCAGATGGTGGACGAGACCGCCCGCTTGATGCGCGACCACTACTGGACCCCCGACATGGCCGGCATCGACTGGGATGCCCAGGTCGAGAAGTACCGGCCGCTGGTGGACCAGCTCGGCAGTCGGGACGACCTGTCGGACCTGCTGTGGGAGATCAACGGCGAGACCGGCTCCTCGCATGCCTACGAGAACCCGCCGGCCGCGGGTCCGGATCCCTTGCTGGCGCCGGCTTTCCTGGGTGCCGACCTCGACCGCGACGAGCAAGGACGCTGGCGGATCGCCCGGATCATCGCCGGTGACAACTCCTCGCGCGAGGCGCGGTCACCGCTGACGGCGCCCGCCGTGGGTGCGCAGCCCGGTGACCTGATCCTGGCGGTGAACGGCCGCCCGGTGGGACCGGCAGGCCCCGCGGAGCTGCTGCGAGGCACCGCGAACAAGCCGGTCGAGTTGCGGTTGGCGCGCGAGGGCGTCGAGCGCTCGGTGGTGATGCAGCCGTTGGCCGGGGACGTGGAGCTGCGCTACCTGGACTGGGTCGCCAGCCGCCGGGCCGCGGTGCACCGGGCCAGCGGCGGCCGGATCGGGTACGTGCACGTGCCGGACATGGTGCCCACCGGCTGGGCTGCCTTCCACCGCGACCTGCGGGTCGAGATCGCCCGGGACGCGCTGCTGGTCGACACCCGCGACAACAGCGGTGGCCACACCTCCCAGCTGATCATCGAGAAGCTGGCCCGGCGGGTGGTGGGCTGGACCACCGCGCGGCACTATCCCACCCAGCCCTACCCGTCCAGCGCGCCGCGCGGGCCGCTGGTGTCGCTGGCCAACGAGTGGTCCGGCTCGGACGGCGACATCGTCAACGCCGCCTTCCAGGCCCTGAAGCTCGGCCCGGTGATCGGCACCCGCACCTGGGGCGGCGTGATCGGCATCGACGGCCGGTACAGCCTGGTCGACGGGACGGTTGTGACCCAGCCCCGGTTCTCCTTCTGGTTCGAGAACTACGGCTGGGGCGTGGAGAACCACGGCGTGGACCCGGATGTGGTGGTGGAGATGCCGCCGCATGCGTGGGCTCAGGGTGTCGATCCGCAGCTGCAGGCGGGTATCGAGTACCTGCTCGGCGAGCTGGAACGCCGGCCGGCGCCGCCCCTGCCCGACGTGGCCGAGCGGCCCTCCCGCCGGGCCCCGGAACTGCCGCCGCGAGGTGGGCCGCGCTGACGGATGGCAGCCGGTGTCGCGAACAGATGTGATGATGTGCGTGATGCCCGCCGACCAGTCCATCGAACCAAGCCGGCCGAACCCCCCACCACCCGGGAACGCCAGCCAGCTCGCCGAAGCCTCCGGCGAGCTGGTCGCGATGTCGTTTCCCGGCGCCCGGCGGGTCGCGGGCTGGCTGTTCTGGGTGGTGTTCCCGGCGCTCTGCCTGGCTGCGATCGCCATGGCGGTGCTCAGCATCGCCGGGCACGTCGGCGACCGGCCCACCGGGATCCGGGGAACCTTCGTGGTCAGCCCGCGCACCTGCGTCCAGGGAATCTGCTCGTTCGGCGGTTCGTTCACCAGTGATGACGGCAGCATCAAGAACCTGCCGTTGCTCGGGGATCCGCGCTGGCACTCCCGGGACGTGCACCGGGTGGTGTTCGATCCGAACAGCGTCGAGGTGACCGCCCTGCCCGGCCACTGGGACCCGACGCCGTCGGTGATCGCGGCCCTCGGGGCTGTGACCTACCTCAGTCTGGTGGGGTCCTTGGTGCGCGGTGCCCGCCGGGATCGGCAACACTAGACACCGGCATTACCAGGCGGCGGCACGAGTGGTGCCGCCGTGCGAGCCGCCGTGATCGCGGTCGCGGATCGGGACCAGCCCGCCGCGCGGAGCAATCGCAGCTGACGAGAGAAGAGTCATGTCCAACCACAGCGCTGCCCAGATCGGCAACGACGCCGTCCGCTCCTCGATCCGCAATGTCGCGATCGTCGCGCATGTCGACCACGGCAAGACCACCCTGGTCGATGCGATGCTGTGGCAGTCCGGCGCTTTCGGGGCCCACGAGCACGTCGACGAGCGGGCGATGGACTCCAACGACCTGGAGCGCGAGAAGGGCATCACGATCCTCGCGAAGAACACCGCCGTGAACTACGTCTCGCCCGATGGCGAGCAGATGATCATCAACATCATCGACACCCCGGGCCACGCCGACTTCGGTGGCGAGGTCGAGCGCGGCCTGTCGATGGTCGACGGGATCGTGTTGCTGGTGGACGCCTCCGAGGGCCCGCTGCCGCAGACCAGGTTCGTGCTGCGCAAGGCGCTGTCGGCGAAGTTGCCGGTCATCCTGGTGATCAACAAGGTCGACCGCCCGGACAGCCGGATCGCCGAGGTGATCGACGAGACGTACGAGCTGTTCCTGGACCTCGACGCGACCGAGGACCAGATCGACTTCCCGATCGTCTACGCCTGCGCCCGGGACGGCAAGGCCTCGCTCGACCGGCCCGAGGACGGCACGATGCCCAAGTCCGATGACTTGCAGCCGCTGTTTTCCACCATCCTCGACACCATCCCGGCCCCCGCCTACCGGACCGGCGCCCCGCTGCAGGCGCACGTCACCAACCTGGACGCCTCGCCGTTCCTGGGCCGGATCGCGCTCTGCCGGGTGTTCCAGGGCACCATCCGCAAGGGTCAGCAGGTGGCCTGGTGCCGCCACGACGGCACCATCTCCGGGGTCAGGATCACCGAGCTGCTGATGACCGAGGCGCTGGAGCGCAAGCCGGCCGAGAGCGCCGGCCCCGGAGACATCATCGCGATCGCCGGCATTCCGGAGATCATGATCGGCGACACCCTGGCCGACCTGGACGACCCGGTGCCGCTGCCGCTGATCACCGTCGACGAGCCGGCCATCTCGATGACGATCGGCACCAACACCTCGCCGCTGGCCGGCCGGGTCAAGGGATCAAAGGTCACCGCCCGGCTGGTCAAGGACCGCCTCGACCGGGAGCTGGTGGGCAACGTCTCGCTGCGGATCCTGCCGACCGAGCGTCCGGACGCCTGGGAGGTGCAGGGCCGGGGTGAGCTGGCGCTGGCGATCCTGGTGGAACAGATGCGCCGGGAGGGTTTCGAGCTGACCGTCGGCAAGCCGCAGGTGGTCACCAAGGTGATCAACGGCAAGGTGCACGAGCCGGTCGAGCGGTTGACGGTGGATGCTCCGGAGGAGTACCTGGGCGCCATCACACAGTTGCTGGCGGTGCGCAAGGGCCGGATGGAGACCATGACCAACCACGGCACCGGCTGGGTGCGGATGGAGTTCCTGGTGCCTTCCCGCGGCCTGATCGGCTTCCGCACCGAGTTCCTCACCGACACCCGCGGCACCGGCATCGTGCACCACGTGTTCGACAAGTACGAGCCGTGGTTCGGGGAGCTGCGCACTCGCGGGTCGGGCTCGCTGGTCGCCGACCGGCCCGGTGTCGCCACCCCGTTCGCCATGATCAACCTGCAGGAGCGCGGCACGCTGTTCGTCGAGCCCGCCACCGAGGTGTACGAGGGCATGCTGGTGGGGGAGAACTCCCGCTCCGACGACATGGACGTCAACATCACCAAGGAGAAGAAGCTCACCAACATGCGCTCCTCGACCTCGGACGAGTTCCAGCACCTGGTGCCGCCGCGCCGGCTGTCGCTGGAGCAGTCGCTCGAGTTCTGCCGCGAGGACGAGTGCGTCGAGGTCACTCCCCAGACGGTCCGGATCCGGAAGGTGACGCTGTCCCAGCAGGATCGTCAGCGCCAGCGCGGCACCCGGTTCAAGGCCAGCCAGTAGCCCTGCCGCCCCGGAGCCGCAGTCATCGCGCGGCGACGAAACGTCGCTTCCGGCTAGCCGGGGTCGACGACGTTTCGTCGCTGCACTATGCCGAAACGGATCAGAGGTCGGGCCCCTGGGCGCGCAGCTTGTCGACCTCCGACATGGCCTGGCGCAGGCTGGTCAGCCACTCGTCGGTGTGCTGGCCGACCAGGTTCACCGCCCAGGCCAGCGCCTCCGAGCGCGACCGGGCGACGCCGGCGTCGACCAGCGTGTCGAGCACCTGGCGTTCCGGCTGACGCAATCGGGTCATCACCGGAACCGACAGGTGGGTGAAGAGCACCCGGGTGTTGCCCAGCTGGGCTCCCCAGGCCACCTTGCGGCCATAGCGGGCCTCGGCCTCAGCGGCGATCCTCATCCGTTCGGTCCGGGTGTCCTCCCGGAACCGGCTGATCCGCCCGGCCGCCGCCGCGTCGCTCTGGGCATCGGATGCCTCATCGCCCTGGGCGCCGGCCGCAGCCGCGCTGACCGGTGGCAGCT
>DASZEI010000145.1:0-14574 GCA_035940975.1 Jatrophihabitans sp.
TCCAATAGCTTCTTGCAGCCCATCGATGAACTGAACTTCGGTTCCTACCTTCAAGCTGACGTTGCGCCGGCTCTTGATGAAACCGAGGCGCTCGCCTGGCAGCGACTCAATGCCCTGTTAGAGGTGGCGCCAGCAGACCGGACCTTCGATAACACGGTTCTCGCCCTGACCCGCGCAACGAGAGAGTTCGCAGCGGCTGCGGGTCTGGTAAGCCACCTCGAGAGCGTCTTGGGACAGCCGTGGCGGAGCACCCATGACATGGCAAACGAGCGCGCAACCAAGCTTAAAAGCGCAATCAACTTTCATCAGGGTTTGTACCGGGCACTGGTTGTGTACCGCGATACCAGTGCGGAGGTCGGTCAGCTATCGGCGGCGCAACGGAAACTGCTCGATGACCTCATCCAAGATTATGAACGTGGCGGTGTGAATCTGCCTGCTGACGCGATCGAGCGGCTCAAGGCTATTCAACTGCGGTTGAGCGCCGCCACGACCGCCTTCGGGCAGAATGTCGTCATCGCCAGTGATGCGGCGGGGCTGCCGATTGAGGATGAATCGGCGCTCGACGGCTTGGATAGTGACTTTATCGCCGCCTGTCGGGCGTCTGCCGAGGCCGAAGGTAGACCAGGCTTGTGGATCAGCTTCTCGCCACCAAATTATGCCAAAGTGATGACCCAATGCCGCGTCCGTTCTACTCGTCAGGCGTTCTATCATGTAGCCGTCACTCGCTCGGCCGAGCTCAACGAGCCGCTCACCAAAGAAATTCTGGCTTTGCGGCAAGAGCTTGCCCAGCTGTTGGGTTACCCCAACTATGCTGACTTTGTTCTAGCTGACCGGATGGCGCGCGACGGCCAGACGGCTCAAGCTTTTATTGATGATCTGGCTGATCGTTACCGGGCTCAGGCTGCAACTGAGCGTGATACTTTGCAAGAATTTGCCCGCCGGCTGGAAGCTGATCCCACACTTGAACTCGACGCCTCAGATCTGGATACCTCGTTAGATTTTTACTATGCCGATAAACTACGCGAGAGCCAGATCGGTCTCAACGAGAAAGAATTGCAAGAATATTTTCAGCTCGAGATCGTACTGGCAGAGATGTTTCGAACGCTCACCACGCTGTACGGTGTAACTTTTCGGCGAGTTCAGAAGCCAGGTTGGCAGGCCGAGGTCGAGGTGTACGAAATTCATGATGAAGATGGCCATCATCTGGCCACGGTCTGGTGCGACTGGCTAGCGCGCAAGGGCAAAAGAACCGGCGCCTGGATGAATCTACATTACGTCGCTGAACGGGCCGACGATTCCTTCGAGAAGCCACATCTGGGTTATGTCTTCACCAATTTCGGCCCGGCCCTGGGCGAGAAGCCGTCTTTACTCACCTTTGATGACGTCGAGGCTGTGTGGCATGAATTCGGTCACTTCATGCACCTGACCCTCGGCCGCACCCAGTTGATCGAGCACTCGTTGATCAATTGCCGTATGGATTTTGTTGAGGCACCTTCGCAAATCATGGAGAACTGGATCTGGCAGCCGGAGGTGCTGGCGGGCATGACCAAGCATTACCGTACCGGCGAACCGCTGCCTGCGGCTATGATAGATAAATTGCTCGCCACCCGCCGTTTCCAGGTCGCCACCAAAGCAATGCTTCAACTGTCTTTGTCGGCCAGCGATCTCGCGGCTCACATTGATTATGATCCCAGGGGCACGATGGGCTTGAGCGAATATCTGCGCCCCTTCAGACAGCGCTATTCAGCGGTGCCGCTACTACCGGATGACACTGGTATGACCGGGTTCTCTCATGTTTTTGCCGGCAGCTATGGCGCCGCTTACTACTCCTACAAATGGGCTGAAGCCATCGAGGCTGATCTCTTCTCGCGTTTCGCGCGTGACGGAGTACTCAACCCGGTCGTTGGGCGTCGCTACCGCGATCTGGTCCTGGCGCGAGGTAGCGAAGTCGAACCCGCCGAACTCATAACAGCCTTCCTGGAGCGCCCCAGCAACCTCGACGCGATGCTTGAACGCGACGGGATAAGTTCTCACTGAACTAGCGTCCCGGCTGCTCCGGGAACATGGTGGGCCCCCTTCGAGACTAACTGCTGGGCCCGTACTGATCGGGCAATGAGGGCCAGCGCTCGGACGCCCACTGCGACCAGGTCGCATGCCCTGGCGGGACCGGGGGGATCTCGGTTCCTTGCACTTCCTCCTGGTCCGGCGCTTGGAACTGTGCCCGCCACTGCTTCAGTTCGGCGTCGCTCATGTGGAACTGACCCGGCTCGGTCCCGTACCGACTGGTGATGCGCCTGCGCTGCTCCTCGTACTCGATCGGCAGGTAAACGACCTGGGCGCGGACGCCCAGTGTGCTCGCGATCCACCGGAGCGCTGAACGTTCGTCCTTGCCCCAGAGGCCGAAGTCGAAGACGACGTTGACGCCCAACTGGGCAGCCCGCATCCCGACCTCCACGAGCTTGCCCTCGATCCGGTCACGCTGGTCAGCCCGGTCCTTCGACCGCCATCGCGTTGAGTCGTCGCCATGGAAGATCGCGAACAGCCATTCGTCAGGAGTTAGACGCAGGGCGGATTCGGTGGTCTCCAATTCCTTGGCGCGCGTTGTTTTCCCCGCCCCGGGAAGGCCCACAATAAGGTAGATCACTGTTTTACCATTCATCGATTATTACGCTTAGTTGGTATTCGCCCCGATCGCTGACCATGCCGTGCCCGGTCTGGGGCACGTGAGGTCCAGCGTGGGCGCCCGGTGTCGCGCCAGATCGGCGAGCGGTTCGCCCTAGCTCATGCGGCAGCGCGAACGTGTACGTGCATGTGCGGCGGCTCCTGGAAGGGGACCGGGCCGGACACCGCGAAGCGGGCCGCCCAGCAAGGAGCCGGTGGCGAGGGCCGTAACTAGGACTGTCCCAGCGCCATCAGCGGAAACAACAGGGACGGGTCACGGACGCGCAAGCACACATGGCGGGAGTCTATCGACGATCCGCAGGGCAACAAAGGGCACAGCGGCCGGACCGCACACCGGGCTTTCAGGCAGATTCGGAACACCGGTCAGATATCGATGTGGTGGTCCTAACAGAACATCTCTCGGGGAAAGCAGACATCCTCGCCGGCCTCTGTGAGCGGGCGTACCAGGATGAACTAGACGCAGCCGTTCCTGCTCAACTCCGCCAGGCTCGTCTGCCACGTCAACTCCAACGCCGGTTCACCGCTGCCGAGGCCGTGGAGCTTGCTGCGCAGTACCGGGCAGGTCAGACCATGAACCAGCTGGCTCGAACTTTCGGCGTCCACCGGCGGACTGTCGCCCACTGCTTGCAGAAGCAAGGGGTGGGCGTGCGCCAGTTCGGCCTGTCAGTTGAGCACCTCGACCCAAGCAGCGGCCCTCTACCGGGCCGGCTGGTCACTAGCCCGGATCGGCGACAAGTACGGCACCACCGACATGACCATCCGGCGAGCCCTCGCCAAGCACGGCGTGGAGATCTGGCCGCGACGTGGCTTTGCTTAAGGCTTCCGGCGTTTAGCTTCTGCTTCTTGCTCGGCCATATGGAGACCTGCCAGGAAACGCATGTGACAGCCGTTAAGCCAGCAGCGCCGGCCCGCTGCTCAGGACCGGTCAGAAATTCACGCTAACCTGCTCGGACCACCACGCATTGGTGAAGTCCATACTCAGCTGGCCACCCCACAGCGTGAGAAGGTAGCCGTGTCCAGGCACCGGCAGCGGCATCGGGGTACTGCCGAGCGGATTCAGAGGAGATATCGGCAGCGGCGTGGCAGTCGCGCCGGCGATACCGGTCCCGGCCCAGCGGCACAGCACCCATTGCATGTCGAAGTCGAACGGGATACCACCGTTCGGTTGCCCGCTCACGTTGTTAAGCTGGACGTTGCTGTTGATCGGCAGCTCGATGGTGGCGACCGAGTCCTTGTCGCGGTCGCCGTCGCTGCCGGTCAGCCGCACCGTGACGCTGGCAACCAGCGACGGCAGAGCGATGGACCCGAGGGCCGCTCCGGCGCTGCTGGCCGTGAGCACCGCGCCACCGGTTGTCGCGGCCGACAGGCCCAGCTGCACCGACGGGTGCGGGCTGTCGGCGGGCAGCGTCATCTTACCGTCGTGGTCGTCGACCGACAGCGTCAGCGTGCTGATCAGAGCGTTATGCCAGCGCAGGGTCACCTGGGCGGTCGGATCGAGCACCGCGGGATCCGCGACCAGCCCGGTAACGCTCGGGCCGGGGCCGGTGACCACGACGCGTTTGGTCTGATGGTTGATCTCGTTAGCGCCCTGGTAAGCGGTGAGGACGTAATCGGTGGTGACCAGCAGTCGTTCGGTGATTCGCTGCCTCTCGCTCTGCAGGGGCAGCGGCGGGCTGTCGGCCGAGCTCAGCGCCTTCTTCACGCCGTTTTCGTACCAGGTCAGCTTCAGGAGTTCCTGATCCGCGATCATATTCGTGGTCCAGCCCAGATCCACCGGTCCGGCACCGACCAGCGGGGTCGGGGTGAGCAGGTTCAGTGTCAGCACCCCGTACTCCGGGGGACTGACCGGCAGAATCGAACCATCCGGGGGGAGCACCGCGGTTGTGGTCGGGTCTGTGGTGCGGATCGGGTCCAGGATCGGCGCCGCGTCGGGTGCCAGCTCCTGGGTGGCCGGCTGGCCGCTTTCGGCGGCCGCGCTCGGCTCGACCAGGGTGGCAGTCCCGTTGATCGGACCCCAGAGACCCTGGACGGTCAGTACTGGAGTGCCCGTCCACGCCGGGGCTGGCGTATCGAGCAGTTGGCACGTGCCGGTCAGATCCTCCAGGCTGAGCGTCAGCGGACTGGTCGGCGTCACGGACGGGCTGAAGTTCAGGCTTAGCCCGGCCACCGAACCCGTCACTTGCCAGGACAGCTGGCCGCGGCACAACGGCAGTTCGTCCCACGCGAACTGGTCGCTGATCTGCTGGACGAACGAGACAATCACCGGATCACCGGGTAGCGCGACACTTCCCGTGCGGGTCACCGCAGACCCGCTTCCGCTACCCCGCAGCGTCAGGCTCAGTTGGGACGGTTTGCCAAGGCCTGCCAACGAAATCGTGCCGCCGGTGCTGAATTGCAACCCTACTCCGGACGCGTCGAGGGTCAGGCTCACGCGCGTCGAGTGTTCGCCGTCGGTGACCGGCAGGGCGACCTCGTTGGGCAGGTGGTCGTCCACCGCGAGGGTGAGGTGGTCCAGCCCGGAGCTGGTCCAGGTCAGGGTGACTGGGTCGTCCAGGGTCAGCATTGCCGGTGAGACTTTCAATGGGCCGAGGGTAGGCGGGTTGGGCATTCAGTCCCCGTTCGGGCGAGAGGAGGTCAGAGGACGCTGTCGGTTGCGTACCTATTGACTGGAAGATGCGGACTGTACCGGAATACCGCAGCAGCATGTTCGATTCGGTAATCTCGACCGGCATACCCGCCGACGGGTGGTGATGCGTTGGTGGTGCCCCACGCTCGGTATCGATAGCCGGCGGTCGCAGGCATTACTGCTCCTGGATCATGTTCGTGTTCCAGCACAGGACCACCGGTCCGGCACCAAACCAGCGCCTTCAGGGTCAGCGCCAACGCCATAGGCTCGGGAAAACGCGGGTCAACGACCAGGTCAAGCGCCGGGAGGACCGGGACGGACATCGTTCGGACGGCTGAACTACAGGTTCGCGGTACCGGCATCGACGCAGGCGAGCTCTAGCAGCGATCACGCTGGACGTCCGGGCCGACCCCTTTGACGATCTCGGCGCCGACACAGGCAGCCTGAATGCGCTACGACGCGATTCTCAGGACCTCGGTGCGAGCTAGAGGTCTGCGAGGGATCTCCAATTAACCTCAGGAACCGCTAGAGGTCCCGTACTCGGGACTGTAATTGTGGGCGCTACTGGGATCGAACCAGTGACCCCTGCCGTGTGAAGGCAGTGCTCTCCCGCTGAGCTAAGCGCCCCGCACCCTGGTGCGGCTGAACCTCGGCTAGCTTACATGGCCTCCGCACGGCTCCGAAGGCAGCTACTGTCATGCGCCGAGGCGTCCGGCCGCGCTCAGCGCAGCGTCTGCCAACCGACGTAAGCCGCCGCCGCCAGCACCAACAGCCCCAGCAGCCCCAGCAGCAACCGGATCAGTAGCGACTGGCGTTTGGCCCATGCTGTCCAGTCGCGCAGCACCCGGCGACCGAACCGCAGCAGGCGGTAGGCCCAGTGGAACTCGGTCGCCCACACCGCCAAGCCGACGAACACCAGCGCCCAACCCGGCCCCGGCAGCGGGATCAGCAGCAGCCCGATCACCACGATGATGCCGCCGATGGTGCCGATCAGCAGCTTCCAGATCATCGCGCCGCCGGGCACGCACCGAACCCGGTCCCGGATCGGCCGCAGCCACTTCGGCGGCCGCGGCTCGAAACGCTGAGCGGGCTTGTGGTCGTCCAGCCTGGTGCTACCAGCCGGTTTGTCAGCCACCTGCGCTCCGCTCGTCCTGCCGCCGGCCCCTGCACGGGCGGTCTCGGTCCTCGCTGATCCTGCTGGCAAGTCAACGCCTGCACCATTCTTACAGTTCCAGCCGGCCGCGACGCCCGGCCACGAGCCCGGTCCGGCCACCGGAGCCAGCACCGCCAGCACCCCGCGCACTACGGTGGGCGATGTGCACACCCCCGACATGCCGACCTGTACCCGCATCGGCCTGGTGATCCACCACGGCCGGCCGGCCGCCGTGGCCGCCGCCGACCGGGTACGCGGCTGGGCGGCTGCCCGCGGCATCGCGGTCCGCGAGGTCGACGTCTGGCAGGACGACCAGCCCGACGACGCCGAGCCGACCGCCAGCACCCGCCGCAACTCCGCCGAGGAGGCGGCCGCCAGCGGGCATCCGGACCTGATCGTCACCGTCGGTGGCGACGGCACCTTCCTGCGCGGCGCCCGGATCGCCGCGCAGGACGGCGTGCCGGTGCTCGGCGTCAACGTCGGCCGGGTCGGCTTCCTCACCGAGGTCGAGCCGGACGACATCGAATCCGCGCTGGCCGCCTTCGTCGCCGGGCACGCCCAGCTCGACGAGCGGCTGATGCTGACCATGCGCGCCTCCCGGCCGCTGGACATCCCGGCCGGCCTGCAGTCGGTACTGCGTTACGGCCGCGGTCCGCTGCTGCCGCCGCCACCGCAACGCGACACCCACGCCGCCGACACCCGCGTCGCCGAATCACGCGCCGCCGATCCAGGCGCTGCCGACAGCCACAACCCGGACGGCCGGGCCGGCGTGGAACTCGACGTCACCGCGGTCAACGACATCGTTCTGGAGAAGCTGGCCCGCGACCGGCAGGCCAGCCTCGGCGTCTACGTCGAGGGCACCCTGTTCGCCAGCTACTCCGCCGACGCCCTGATCGTGGCCAGCCCCACCGGCTCGACCGCCTACAACTTCGCGGCCGGCGGCCCGATCGTCTCGCCGCGGGTGCGGGCGCTGGTCTTCACCCCGGTGGCCGCCCACATGGTGTTCAACCGCAGCCTGGTGGTCGCCGCCGAGGAGGAGATCACCGTCCGGGTCCTGGACCGATCCGGCCAGGTCGCGGTCAGCATCGACGGCCAGTTGCGCGGCGTGCTCGATCCCGGTGACTGGGTCAGCGTCCTGCCGGCACGCCAGCCCGCCCACCTGGTCCGGCTCGGGCCCTCGGACTTCTACGCCCGGCTGCGCTCACGGTTCGGATTGGCCGACGCGCCGGCCGCCGTGGCAGACAGCGCGCCCCACCCGCTCTGAACCTGCGAACCTCGCCGACCGGCTCAGCCCTGGCCGGGTTGCTGCTCGCCGTGCTTCATCTCGGCCTCGTAGAGGTGCGCGGTGCCACCGGCGAACCGCTGCCGGACGTCGGACTCGACCGCGCGGAACGGCTGCCAGTACTGGGCGTCGTACTGCTCGACGATCTGGAATGTCCAGCATCCCGGGATCACATCGCGCCCGATCAGCACGTCGGCCACCTGCTGGGCGGTCTGGTGCTCCCCCGCGTCGTGCAGCGCCTGCACCGCCTCCTGCAGGGTCAGGTCCGCGCGGCCGGAGCGGCGGTGAAAGGTGTAGAGCAGCCCGCGGGCTTCCTCCACCACCTCCAGCGCCTCGGACAGCTTTCCCAGCGCCGCCACCAACTCGTCGCTGGTGTCGGCCGGGCGCTGCTTGGCCACCGGCCGCTCGGGATGGGCCGCCGGACCGAAACGCTGCAGCAACTCGTCGTGTCCGCCGGGCATCAGCTGATCCTGCCGCCCGGGACGTTCTTGCGCAGCGCCCTGCGCAGCTGCATGATCCGCAGGCTGCCGGGGATGGCGACCAGCAGCACGCCCAGCACCGCGGCCAGCAGGATGGCCAGCGCGAGCGAGAACTGGCCGTGCCAGCCGAAGAAGTGGATGGTGACCTGCCGGGAGTTCTGCGCGACGAAGATGATCAGCAGGATCACGAACAGCGCGGTGGCGATCAGCCCGATCCAGACCCCGCTGACCTTGGTGGCCCGGACGTGGCCACGCTCGTTGAAGCCCGGAGCGGGCGCGCCGGCCACCGGGCCGCCGGTCACCGGAGCCCCGGCCACCGAGCCGCCGACCACCGGAGCCCCGGCCGCGGGGGCCGCCACCGGTTCGCGCTCGACCGGCACCACCGGATCCGCGCCGGCAGCCGATCCGGAGACCGGCGGCGGGGTCACCCGCGGCCCGGTCCCCGGCGGGCCGCCGAGGTCAGAGCTCGACCGGGGCAGCGAGGGGTCGTAGGGATCGGTCATGGCAGAACTCCTTCGACGCCGTGCCGAAACCACGCTGCTGGGCATCTCACGGCCTGATGCGCACGTTACCCGCTATTCGCAGCCATACCTCGCGGGCGTGCCGCTCGGCGCCCGCCATGTCGCCAGCCGAATGTCGCTAGCCGAATACCCGAGCGCTCTACAGCGCGGCCGGCACCCGGTCGCCGGCGAACAGCGCGCTGACGCAACGGTGCGCGTCATGGATCGGCCTGGAGAAAGCCGCCGGTGAGGGCACCAGGTGGTTGTAGAAGGTGGCGCCCTCGCACAGCGGGCCGAGTACCCACAGCCGGGAGTCCGGCTGGCCCTCGACGTCGATCGGATGCTGGTCGGCGTCGATGTCGATCCCCACCAGCTGCCGGCTGTCCGGCCGGTGCGGGCGGATCCAGCCTTTCTCGAACAGCGAATTCAGCAACGGGCTGGCCGAACTGTGCACCGACGGCGGCTCCACCCAGGCCGCCGCCAGCCAGTCCACCTCGCGGGTGTACGGCTCGCTGAGCCGGCTCGACGCCAGCTGCCAGCGTCCGGATTCCGGCTGCCAGCGCACCGACGCGGCCGGCCCGAACGGGGTCGAGGCGAGGCCGGCCTCCAGCAGTGCGAGCAGCTCCAGGTGGCGCTCGTACTGCGGGCCGACCACCGCCCGGTTCAGCGCCGGAACGATCCGGGCGCTGAACTCCTCCAGCGACCCGGGCGTCAGGCCGCCGAAGTCGACGACGTAGCGAAACTGCTCGCGCAGATCGCGCAGCACGTCCAGGGCGCCCTTCACCGGGCTGCCGGTGAATCCGTGCACCGCTTCGGCAAGGTCGGCGCTGACCGCCGCCGCCAGCCACCGCTGGTAGGAATCGCTGCTGTGCAAGGACATGTCTGCCGATCCATCCAGTGCCGCCACCGGATCGAAGCGGTCGAGCCGGGTGTCCAGGTCATCGAGGACCGAGACGATCCCCTCGAGGCTGGCGGCTGCGGCGAACTCGTCGGCCAGCGCCGCCTCGGCCGCCGGGCCGGCGCGCCGGGCCTGGGTCCGCCGATAGGCGATCCGCACCTCGGTCAGGATCAACGGCCAGACGTCGTGACCGAAATCCAGCGGCCCCTGCCGCTGCACCCGAAGCAGATCGATGGCGTTGCGGGTGAAGACCAGCGGCTGATAGGGGCTCCCGAACTCGACGAGCTTCGGCCGAGCCCGGCACGGCAGCCCGGAACGGGAGTAGAACAGCAGCTCCGGTTCCGCGCCGCTGGCGACATAGCGCATCCGGTCGCCGTCCGGCACGAACTTCCCGCCGCGACCGACGGTCAGGCTGGACATCACATCCATCGCCGACAGCCCGAAACCGCCGATCGCGACCGCCTGCCCGGCGGTGATCCGGGCCAGCTGGTCCGGCAGCGGGTAGGGCTCGGCGATCACCCGGTCAGCCCCCGGCCGGCCGGCTCCGGACCGACGGTTGGGGGTGTAGCCGGTAGTGAGGAAGGCGTGCTGAACCGTCAGCTGCGCACCGTCGGACAGCGTGATCAGCAGCCGGCGTTCGGCGTCCGAGCCGAGGTCCAGTGCCTGCGCCCGGTGCAACCTGACCGACACGTGCTCGGGCAGCCGGGCCAGCAGGTGCTCCAGGAACCACTGCAGGTACTGGCCGAGCACCCGCCGCGGCAGGAAGTCCGTCGGCCTGATCGCCCGGCCGGTGACGCCCACCGTGAACCCGTCCTCGGCAATCCGCAGGCCCCGCTCGGTGGCCCACTCGTAGAGCGACGGTCCGGGACCGTGCACCCGGTCACCGACCGTGCAGGCATCCGGGAACATCGACACCTGGCCACAGGTGGTATTGAGCAGCAGGTAATCCGGCTGGTTGCGGGCATGCACCCCGGCACCGTCGCCGACCGGGTCGATCACCTCGACCCGCACCGGGC
The DNA here is from genome assembly GCA_035940975.1 of Jatrophihabitans sp. Taxonomy (GTDB): domain Bacteria; phylum Actinomycetota; class Actinomycetes; order Mycobacteriales; family Jatrophihabitantaceae; genus Jatrophihabitans_A. The sequence goes on from DASZEI010000145.1 coordinate 10,637, forward strand.
CGGCTGACGCCGCCAGGGTGATCACCCTTTCCAGGACGCCGAGTCCGCGCGAGCCCAGGCCGATGATGGCCACCGACATCTCAGCGGGCATGGCTTGCCTCCTCCGACGTTCTGGCGAACTTCTGGCGACGTTCTGGCCCGGTGCGCGCTCAGCTGCTGAGCCTGATCCGCACCCGGCGGTTCTGCCGTCCCTTGTTCTCCACCTTGTAGACCTGTAGATGACCGATCTGGCTGGTCGAGGCGACATGCGTCCCGCCGTCGGCCTGGGCGTCCAGGCCGACGATGTCGACGATCCGCAGTTCGGCCGTCTCCGGCGGAAAGACCGCCTGGGTACGGATGATGTCCGGAATCGCCAGCGCCTCCTCGCGGGGCAGCAACCGAACCTGGATCGCCCGGTCGGCGGCGATCTCGGCGTTCACCGCGTCCTCCAGCCGCTGCTTGAAGTCGGCCGGGATGTCGGGCAGGTTGAAGTCCATCCGGGCCTCGCCGGGTTCCATGTTTCCGCCGGTGACCAGGGCGCCGAAGTCGCGAAACACCGTTCCGCACAGCACATGCAGCCCGGAATGGGTCCGCATCAGGGTGCTGCGCCGGACGTCGTCGAGGGCGCCGTGCACCGCGGTACCGGCGGTTGGGACCGGATCTCCCGGCGCCGGCAGCAGGTACAGGTCATCGCCCTTGCGGGTGCCCACGATCCGGGTCTGCACGCCGCCCCAGAGCAACACGCCGTGGTCGGGCGGCTGGCCGCCGCCGCCGGGATAGAAAGCCGACCGGTCCAGCACGATGCCGGCCTCGGGATCGGCGGGGTCGGACCACAGGACCGTGCAGTCCCACTCCCGCAGGGTGACGTCCTCCCAGTCCAGCCGGTGGGTGTGATGAGTATGTGCTTTCACTAGCGTGGAATACCTCTTCCGACCAGTGAGGCCGGGACGATCCGGGCCTCGATCAACGCCATGGCGCGGTCGGCTCTTTCGGCCGCGACCCAGCCATCCTCGCCCACGCTGATCAGGTAACCAAACCGGTCCTGGAAGGAGTTGCGGACGGTGAGCTGCTGTCCCAGCTCAGCCGTCAGGACCACCTCATGCACTCCGGGCTGCTGGGCTGCCGCGCTCAGCCCGGTCAGCTCGGCCAGCCGGCCGGTCTCGCGGGCCACCAGAAACCGGATCGAGGCCCCGCCGGACCGGACCGGCGCCACCGGAAGCACCAGGCCGGCTGCCCGGGCGACGGTGTGCCGGATCAGGTCCACGCCGGTGGCGATCTCGACGACCCGCGGGATCATTCCACCCGCCAGCCGTGGATTGACCTCGATGACCCGGATTCCCTCGCCGGTCCAGCGCAGTTCGGTATGCGCCGGGCCCCAGGCCAGGCCGAGCGCGCGCAATGCCGCCACCGCGACCTCGCCGAGCCGGTGCCGGTCATCCGGAGCCAGCCGGGCCGGAAAGTCGTGGCCGGTCTCGACGAAGTAGGGCTCGGGTCCCAGGTGCTTGCCGGTCACGCCGAGCACCTGATCGTCCAGCGTCTCCACCGAGAACTCCGGGCCGTCGAGGTACTGCTCGACCAGCACCGCCGACTGCGGCGGCAGCCCGAGCGTGGCCCCGGCGTCGAGCACCGCCGCCGCGGCGGTCCGGACCTGCCCGGCATCGGCACAGCGGCGCACCCCGACCGACCCGGAGCCGGCAGTGGGCTTGACTACCACCGGAAAGCCGATCCGGGCAGCGGCGGCAACCGCCTCGGCGGAACTGCCGGCAGCGGCGAAGTCGGGGCAGCCGATGCCGGCGGCTCGCAGGATGCGGCGCTGGCTTGCCTTGTCGCGGCAGGCTCGCACCGCTGCCGGGTCCGGATGCGGCAGGCCCAGTGCCCGGGCCGCCTCGCTGGCCGTCACCACGAAGTACTCCGAACTGCTGGTCACCGCCGCCACCGGCGCCGGCAGCTGCGCGCAGGCGCGGAGCACCGCCTCGGTACTGCTGGTGTCGAGCACCCGATGCTCGATGCCGTCGGCGGCCAGGTACGGATAGCGCAGCGGATCGCGGGCCAGCACCACCGGCCGCAGGCCCAGTGCCCGGGCCGCCGCGCAGAACAGCCGTCCCGAGCCGGTGGTGTTGCTCTCGACCAGCACGAACCAGCTGCCGGTCATCCGGCGCCGTCCGGTTCGGCCGAGCTCGAATCCGCCGGGCCGTCCAGCAGGAGCTGGATCGTCCTGTCCAGCTGAACGGCCGAGTCGCAGACCTGCCGGCGCCAGTCCGCCAGCCACTGCTGGTGTGCTCGCCACTCGACGCACGCCTGGCCGAACGGCTCGTCGAAGTCACCGGGACCACCGCCGTAGCGCTGGGACTCCATCAGCTCACCGAGATCCAGATCGGTCAGGCCGATGCCGTCGAGCCAGCCGGGCGGCCCGAACTCGGCCAGCTTGGTCGAGCCCGCCTCGACCGCCCGGCGCACCGCGTCACCAACCAGGTGATGCGCGCTGCGAAACGGCATTCCCTGCTGTACCAGTCGGTTCGCGATCGACGTCGCGGCCGTGAAGCCGCTCTCGGCACGTTCGGCCATCCGCCCGGGAACCGGCCTGGCGCCGCTGACCAGCACCTGGCCCAGCAGCACCGCCTGCTCACCGGCCCGCAATCCCTGCCAGATGCCGGCCATCGCCTCGGTGCCGACCTCGATGGAGTTGCTGAACGGGGTGCCGGCCATCATGCCGGCCGCCGCCGTCCAGCTGCCGATCGCCTGACCGGCCTTGGCCTTGAGGTGCTCGAGCAGGAAGGCATTGCGCTTCTGCGGCATCGCCGAGCTGCCACCGACCAGCCGGTCCGGAAACTCGACAAGGCCGAACTCGGCAGTGCTCCACAGTTGCAGGTCGCTGGCCAGCCGGCTCAGGGTGATCGTCAGGCCGCTCACCGCACCCAGCAGCCGGAGCGCGACGTCCCGGCTGGCAACCGCGTCCAGGGCATGCGGGTTGCCGGTGCTGAAGCCGAGCAGCCGGGCGGTCAGGGCCGGATCGATCGGGAGATCGGTGCCCGCAACCGCGCCGGCACCGAGCGGGCAACTGCGCAGCTCCTGCGCGGCCGAGGCCAGCGCGTCGAGGTCACGCTCGACCGCCAGCGCCAGTCCGAGCAGGTAATAGCCGTAACTGATGGGCATTGCCGCCTGGTAATGGGTGTAGATCGGCATCACCACCGACCGGTAGGCCCGGGCTCGCGACAGCAGCACCGCCTTCAACCGGACGGCCTGCTCGCCGAAGTCCAGCAGCCAGTTCCGCAGCCGCACAGTGGTGATGCAGGCCTTGAGATCGTTGCGCGAGCGCCCGGTGTGCAGTACCCCGCCGATATCCGGCCCGAGCTTGTCGATCAGATATCCCTCATACATCAGGTACAGGCCGCGGGGCACGGGCCGTTCGAACAGCGGCTGGAATCCCTGCGCCGACAGCTCGGCGATGCAGGTGAGCAGGCTGCTGGCCGCGGCAGGCGGGATCAGCCCGGTCGCGGCGAGCATTGCCAGATGTGCCTGGTCGACGCGGACCATCAGGGCAAGTTCGGCCGCCATCTCCGCAGGCGACAGATCGCCGTAGACCACCTGCCGGGTACGCGGGGAGATCTCGGCGACCAGCCGCCCCGTTCCGCTCATTGGCAGGTCCCGCGATGCCGGCTACCGGCCCGGCTCACCGCGCCTCCTGGGCCGCGCCGGGCCGCCCGGCCATCACCTCGGCATAGCTGCGCCGGCCCCAGTCGAACACCGTCCACGAACCGGACGGCCGGCTGGGGTCCTGCACCTGCACCGGCTCGGCAGGCATCGGAGCGTCGAGGTGGCCGGCGCTGCGCAGCCAGCTGTCGTCATAGACCGTGTCCTGGTAGCGGTAACCCTCATCGGGCAGCATCACCACGGTGAGCGCGCTCGGGTTCGCCGCGGCCCACCACCGGGCAGCCAGGTAGGCCGCGCCGCCGGACGGA
>DASZEI010000146.1:0-14164 GCA_035940975.1 Jatrophihabitans sp.
AGCTCGAAGCGTCCGGACTGGTGTCGCGGGCGGCCACCGAGACAGACCGGCGAGCCGTGCGGGTGCAGACCACGGCTGCCGGACGGGCACTGCAGCAGCGGTTGCGCCGCCAGCGCAGCCAGTTGTTCGCCGCGCGGCTGGCCGGCCTGCCGGCCGAGCAGGAAGAGGCGTTGCTGGCCGCCCTGCCGGCGCTGGAGATGCTGGTTGAGCATCTCAACCGGCCGCAGCCGGTCAAGGCCGGCCGGTGACCACGTTCGCCGGAGCCAGCCGGCAGACCTTCGCCGCCCTGGCCAATCCGAACTACCGCCGCTTCTTCGGCGGCCAGGCCATCTCGCTGGTCGGCACCTGGATGCAGACCGTGGCGCAGTCCTGGCTGGTGCTGCAGCTGACCGGTTCGGCCACCGCGCTCGGGCTGGTGGTGGCCCTGCAAACGTTGCCGGTGCTGCTGCTGGGCCCCTACGGCGGGGTGGTCGCCGACCGGGTCGACAAGCGCCGGTTGATGATGGCGTCACAGTCGATGATGGGCCTGCTCGCGCTGGCCCTGGGCATCCTCACCGTCACCGGCGAGGTGCGGCTGTGGCAGGTCTACCTGCTGGCGGTGCTGCTCGGGCTGAACAACTGCTTCGAGAATCCGGCCCGGCAGGCCTTCGTGCTCGAGATGGTCGGTCCGGCCGACCTGCGCAATGCCGTCAGCCTGAACTCGGTGCTGGTCAACGCCGCCCGGGCGATCGGCCCGGCGGTCGCCGGCCTGATCATCGCCACCGGCGGCCTCGGGATCTGCTTCCTGCTCAATGCGGCAAGCTTCGTCGCGGTGGTGATGTCGCTGGCCCTGCTGGACACCGCCGCGCTGCAACCGGCGCCGCCGGCCAGCCGGACCCCGGGCCAGTTGCGGGAGGGCCTGCGCTACGTCCGGCGCACCCCGGAGCTGGCGGTTCCGCTGGCCATGATGGGCCTGATCGGCTGCCTGGCCTACGAGTTCCAGGTCGTCCTGCCGGTGGTGGCCAAGCAGAGCTTCGACGGCGGCCCGCAGGTGTACGGCTTCATGACGGCGGCGATGGGCTCGGGCGCGGTCGTCGGCGGCCTCTGGGTGGCAGCCCGTGGCCGGGTCGGCATCAGGTCGATGGTCAACTCCGCCGCGGTGTTCGGAGTACTGATCGCGGCAGCCGCCGTTGCCCCGACGCTGCCGCTGGAACTGGCCGCCCTGACCCTGGTGGGCGCGGCCAGCGTCGGCTTCCTGGCCAAGGGCAACAGCAGCCTGCAGCTGGCCGCCTCGCCTAGCATGCGCGGCCGGGTGATGGCGCTGTGGGCGGTGGCCTTTCTCGGTTCCACGCCGATCGGCGGCCCGATCGCCGGTGCGGTCAGCGAGCAGTTCGGTGGCCGGGCTGGCCTCGCGCTCGGTGCCGCGGCCTGCCTGCTGGCGGCGGGCCTGGGGGCGCTGGTGCTGCGCCGGCTCGATCGGGCAGCAGCCGGCCGGTCAGCCGAAGCCGGCCAGCCGGCGGACGTCAGCCAGCCGGCCGCGGCCTGAGCAGGTGCTCGGCCAGCCGGTCCAGGAACTGCCGCTGGCTGGCGATCAGGCGATCGCGCGCCTGCTCCGGCTCGCACCAGGCCAGCCGGTCGAGTTCGGGAAACCTCTCGATCCGCCCGGAACCCCGCGGCCATTCCAGCTCGAAGGTGCCCAGCACCACCTGATCCAGATCCAGATCGGCCTCGGCGGCCCACGCGGTGACCTGCTTGCCGCCGCTCTGGACCACGGTTCCCAGCTCGATGAGCTCCGCCTCCGGCACCGGCAGCCCCAGCTCCTCGGCGAACTCCCGCCGGGCGGCGTGCAGCGGGGTCTCGTCCGGTCCGTACTCGCCCTTGGGGATCGACCAGGCCGCGGTCTCGCGCCGGCTCCAGAGCGGCCCGCCGAGATGGCCGATCAGCACCTGCAGCCGGGGTTGCCGGCGGAACAGCAGGATTCCGGCACTGCGCTTGGCTGCCATGCCTGGATTCTGGCAGCTCGTGAAAGGCTGAGTGGCGATGTCCGCGTACGAATTCCTCCTGCTGCTGCTCGCCGGCGTGGCAGCCGGCCTGGCCGGCGCGATGGCCGGATTGGCGTCCGTGATCAGTTACCCGGCGCTGCTCGCCGTCGGGCTGAGCCCGGTGATCGCCAACGTCACCAACACCGTGGCGCTGGTGTTCAGCGGGCTGGGCTCGACGCTGGGCGGCCGGCTCGAGCTGCGCGGCCAGGGCCGCCGGATGCGGGTGCTGGGAGTGGCCGCCACGCTGGGCGGCGCGCTCGGTGCCACGCTGCTGCTCCTGACGCCGGCCGATGCGTTCGAGCGGCTGGTGCCGGTGCTGATCGGATTCGCCTCGCTGTGCGTGCTGATCCCCCGGCCGCAGGCTCAACGGCACCCCTACGGCTCGGACGCGCGCTGGGTGGTGGCCGGGGTGTTCGCGGTGTCGGTGTACGGCGGCTACTTCGGCGCCGCGTCCGGCGTGCTGATGCTCGCCCTGCTGCTGTTCGCCACCGCCGAGTCGCTGCCGAACAGCAACGCCATCAAGAACGCGGTGCTGGCCCTGGCCAACGGGATTGCGGCCCTGGGCTTCGTCGTCTTCGCCGACGTCCGGTGGCTGGCGGTGCTGCCGCTGGCGATCGGCTTCTTCGCCGGCGGCTGGGTCGGCCCGCTGGTGGTGCGCCGGCTGCCGGCCCGGCCGTTGCGGCTGCTGATCGCCACGGCCGGCCTGCTGGTCGCGATCCGGTTGGCGGTGCTGACCTACTGATCCGGCGACCTCGCGGTCAGCGGCCGGCCCAGCCGGTCATCGGCTGAGCCGGTCATCCACTCAGCCGGTCATCAACTCAGCCGGTCATCGGCTGAGCTGATCATCCACGTAGTCCGGCCGTGCGGCGTACCAGCCGGCAGTGGCCGAGCCGATCAGCGCGAGGATCAGCAGCACCAGCGGCCAGGTCCAGCTCCCGGAGATCCCGAGCAGCACGCCGACCAGCAGCGGGCCGGTTCCGGCCAGCAGGTAACCGATGCCCTGGACGAACGCCGACAGCGCCGTGGTGGTCGCAACCTCCCGGGAGCGCAGTCCGATCATCGTCAGGCTCAGCGGGAACATCCCGCTGCCGATGCCACCGAGCAGCATCCACAGCCAGGCGCCGCCGACCGGGGCGGCCAGCATTCCCACGTACGACACCAGGGAGGCGGCCGCCAGCCCCAGCACGATCAGCCGCTGGCCACGCACCGCCAGGGCCGGGATCGCCATCGACACCGGAATGGTCAGCGCCGCGTAGAAGGCCACCAGCAGCCCGGCCTCGGTCGGGTCGAGGTGGTGGTGGCGGAAGAAGGCGGTGAACCAGCCGAAGGCGATGTAGGCCTGGAAGGACTGGGTGGCAAACATCACGACCAGCGCCCAGGCGAGCTTGCTGCGCAGCAGCCGCCCCAGCGGCACCCGGTCGGGCAGCTCATCCGGTTCGGGGCGGTCACCGGCCAGCGTCGGCAACCACGGCAGCACCGCGACCGCGGTCAGCAACGCCCAGGCGCCGATCCCGAACCGCCAGTTCTGCCCGCCCAGGTCGGCCAGCGGCGCCGACAGGCCGGCCGATGCGGTCATCCCGAGTGCCAGTGCGGTGGTGTACACCGCCGTCATCGTCCCGATCCGGTCCGGGAAGTGCCTCTTGACCAGCGCCGGCATCAGCACGTTGGCGATCGCGCCGCCGGTCAGGGCCAGCATGCTCAGCACCGCGAACAGCCACACGCTGCCGGCCACGGCCCGCAGCACCAGGCCGGCCGTGGCGGCCAGCAGCGCCGCCGTCACCAGCCGGTGCTCGCCGAAGCGGTGCGCCAGCCGGGGACCGAGAAAGCCGATGCCGGCGAAGGCGATCACCGGCAGCGTGGTGATGACGCCGGCGACCGAGGAGGAGGCGTGCAGCCCGCGTTCGAGATCGGTCAGCACCGCCCCGACGCTGGTGACCGCCACCCGCATGGTGAGGCCGGTGAGCACGATGGCCACCACGATCAGGCCGCGGTACCGCTCGGCCGGCGCTGCCTCGACGGCTGCCGCCCTGGCCGGTGCCTGGGTGCTCCGTCTGGACGGCGCCGCCTCGCCGGTGCTGCCCAGCTCGGCGGAGTGGAAGGCAGACGTCGTCACGATAGTGGCCAACCGCCCAGCGCCCCGGTGGCATTCCCGCCGTGACAGGCGACTCAGGCCGGACCGGTCGAGCAGTGCCGGGCGGCCGGCTCGCGAGCGGCGTCCCGGCTCGCGAGCGGCGTCCCGGGTTGGCCGATCGGCTGCGCTGCTGGCAGGATTCGGCAGTGGCAACATATCGGATCTGCGTATTTTGCGGTGCCAGCGCCGGAGTGTCCCCCGAGTACGTGGCGCAGGCCTACCAGCTCGGCGCCGAGCTCGGCCGTCGCGGTCTGGGGCTGATCTACGGCGCCGGCGGCGTCGGAGTGATGGGCGCGGTCTCCGACGGCGCGCTGTCCACCGGAGGCGAGGTGATCGGGGTGATCCCGCAGGCCTTGATGGAGCGGGAGTACGGCCGGCTGGATCTGGCTGACCTGCGCGTGGTGGCCACCATGCACGAGCGCAAGGCCGTGATGCACGAGCTGGCAGACGCCTTCGTCGTGCTGCCCGGTGGCCTGGGCACCCTGGAGGAGATGTTCGAGACGCTGACCTGGTCCCAGCTCGGCCTGCAGCACAAGCCGCTGGTGGTGCTCAACATCGGTGACTACTACACGCCGCTGCGCAACCTGCTCGCCCATGCGGTTGCCGAGGGATTCCTGACGCCGGCCGACCAGGCCCTGCTGCACTTCGCCGATGCCGTCGCCGAGATCTGGCCGGCCCTGCGGCTGGCTACGACCCGGCCGGCCTAGCTGCGCCGAGCACGTCCCGGACTTACTGCTCGTCCCATTTATTCGTTCCATCCAATATGGACGTTAAGTACCGCATATGCGATGCTGTGGTCACTTCGCGTCCGGCGTCGGTAGTGCCACGGCCTGCGCGAAGCGAACTGAGCACCTCGGCCGAGGCACTAGTGGGGATGTCGTGTGAACACCGTTGCCGCCCCGGCCGCAGGCCTGGCAGCAGTAGGCGCCCTCGCCGGCCCCACCCTGTCACTGCACAGCGTCCGGTTGATCCGGCAGGCCCGCCACGACGAGACCCAGGCGATGCTGGCGGCGCTGGACATCGCGGTGCCGCCGGTGCAACACATCACCTGGGTCGGCGACCTGCAACAGGGCGACGGCGGCAAGGGAGCGATGGCCGACCGGTTGGGCCCCAGCCACCAGCTCATCGTCCGCACCCAGGGCGGTGACAACGCCGGGCACACCACGGTGTTCACCGCCGCCGACGGCCGCGACGTGGTGCTGAAGAACCACATCGTCCCCTCCGGACTGCGGCATCGGGGTTGCATCGGGGTGCTGGGCAACGGCGTGCTGGTCAATCCCGAACGGCTCGCCGACGAGCTGGCGGCGTTTTCCGAGCAGGTGCCCGACATCGCCAGCCGGGTCCTGGTCAGCTCACGGGCACACCTGGTGCTGCCGCTGCACCGGCTGGTCGACGGCTACCAGGAGGATCTCAAGCGGCAGTCCGCCCACGAGATCGGCACCACCCACCGCGGTATCGGCCCGGCCAATGTCAGCAAGGTCAACCGGATCGGGATCCGGGTCGGCGACCTCGGGGACCTGGCGCTGGTGAAGGAGCGGTTGCAGGCCAACGTGCAGTTCTTCCATCTCGAGCCGGCCCAGGTCGAGCAGAACCTGGAATGGCTCACCGGCTATCGCCGGCTGCTGCTGTCGCTGGCCATCGACTCGCGGCGGCTGATCAACACCGCGGTGGCGGCGGGCTACTCGGTGCTGTTCGAAGGCGCCCAGGGGCCGCTGATCGACCTGGAACACGGCATCTACCCCTACGTCACCACCTCGCCCACCGCGATCTACTCGGTCGGCAGCGGCAGCGGGGTGGACCTGAGCACCGTGACCTGCCGGGTCGGGGTGCTGAAGCTGTACCAGACCATGGTGGGCAACGGGGCGTTCGTGTCCGAGGACCACGGCCAGCTGGGTGAGCGGCTGCGCCGGATCGGCGACGAGGTCGGCACCACCACCGGCCGGCCCCGGCGCTGCGGCTGGCTGGACCTGGTGCACGCGCACTGGGCGGTCGGGCTCAACCGGTACACCAGCGTGGTGCTCACCAAGCTTGACGTCCTCGACGATTTCGACGAGATCGGCATCTGCATCGCCTACCAGCGTGACGGCGAGTTCCTGGCGCACTTCGAGCCCGAGCACCGGGTGCTGATGGAGTGCACGCCGGTCTACCACTACGTCAAAGGCTGGAAGTGCTCCACCAGGGACCTGGACAGCTACGACCAGCTGCCCGAGCAGGCCAGGCAGCTGATCGATTTCATCGCCGACTACCTGGGAGTCGACATCAGCGGCGTGACAAAGGGCCCGCGCGACAACGACATCCTGGTTCCGGCGGCCTCCGAGCTGATCCCGATGCTGGCCGGCCGTGCTGGATAGGTGCAGCCGTGCTGGATAGGTGCAGCCGTGCTGGATAGGTACACCTCCGCCGAGATGGCGGCGATCTTCTCCGACCAGCACACCTTCGAACTCTGGCGCGAGGTGGAGCTGGCGGTGCTGGAGGCCTGGGTGCACGCCGGGGCCGCCGCCGCCTCGACGCTGGCCGCCGCTCAGGCCTTCGCTGCCCCGCTGCCGAGCGAGGTCGCCGAGGAGGAGCGCCGAACCCGCCATGACGTGGTGGCCTTCGTCAACGTCTGGACCGCTCGGATGGAGCCGGCAGTCGCCAGCTGGGTGCATCGCGGGGTGACCAGTTCCGACATCGTCGACACCGCCACCGGGCTGCGGCTGGCCCGGGTCAGCGATCTGCTGACGGCGGCCGCCGACCGGCTGGTCGGCGTGCTGCGCGATCATGCGCTGGCCCACCAGCACACCGTCCGGGTCGGGCGCACCCACGGCCAGCACGCGGCCCCGACCGTCTGGGGGATGCGGGTGGCCGACCTGGCCTTCGCGGCGGCTCGCTGCCGGGACCGGCTGGTCGCGGCCCGGGCCGGCGTGGCGGTGGCGGTGATCTCAGGCCCGGTGGGCAGCTATGCCGGCCTCAGCCCGGGCCTCGAGGAACGGGTGGCCGGCACGCTGCGGCTGCGGGCCAGCCCGGTCTCGACCCAGGTGGTGATGCGGGACTCGATCGCGCACTGGATGTCGTGCCTGGCGCTGCTGGCCGGTGTCTGTGAGGCGATCGCGCTGGAGGTCAGGCACGGCGCCCGCTCCGAGGTGGCCGAGCTCGCCGAGCCGTTCCGCGGCGGGCAGGCCGGGTCCTCGGCGATGCCGCACAAGCGGAACCCGGTGACCGCCGAGAAGATCTGTGGCCTGGCCAGGGTGGTGCGCGGCTACGTCAACCCGGTGCTGGAGGGCGTCGCGCTGTGGCACGAGCGCGACATCTCGCACTCCTCGGTCGAGCGGATCTGCCTGCCGGACGCCTCGGCGATCGTGCAGCACCTGCTGGCCGGCACCGCCGAGCTGATCGCCGACCTGGTGGTCGACGCCGGCCGGATGCGCGCCAACCTCGCCGCGGCCGGTCCCGTGGTGTTCAGCCATGCCGCGCTCGGCGTGCTGCTGGAGGCCGGCCTGGACCGGCGCAACGCCTACGCGCTGGTCCAGCGGCACGCGCAGGCCGGCGACGGGCAGTCCTTCCTGACCGCACTGCACGCGGCGGCGCTGGCCGCCGGCCTCGAGATACCGCCCGGCCGGTGGGCCGCGATCACCGACCTGGACCGGGAACTGGCCGGGACGCAGGCGGTGTTCGACCGGTTGCGGTCACTGTGCTGAGCAGCCGGCCAGCAACTGCGCCGCGATGGTCGCGTCCGGTGCCACCGCCACCGGCATCGCGTTGCCACCGGCGAGCTCGAACGCCAGCCCACCGGCCGTTCGGCTATGCCCGCCGGCCTCGGCATGCAGCAGCAGCCCGGCGGCGTGATCCCAGGGCAGCTCCCAGTTCACCAGCATCGCCGACCGGCGGCCGGCCGCCAGCTCGACGTAGACCAGGCCGGAGGTGTCGAAGAACGCCGGCGAGATGCCGGTCAGGAACAGCGCGTTGAACCGGCTGCGGTCCTGCTCGCCCCACCAGCGCGGTTGCGGCAGCGCCACGTCCAGGCCGCGCAAGCCGGCAGCCGGCCGGGCCACCCTGATGGGCCGCGAGTTCAGGTAGGCGCCTTGACCGGCGACGGCGGTAGCGGTCAGCTCCAGCAGCGGCGCGAAGGTCCAGGACGCCAGCAGCTTTCCCTGCTGTGCCAGGGCGACCAGGGTGGCGAAGCGGGGGCTGCCGGTCACGAACGCTTCGGTGCCGTCGATCGGGTCGATGATCCAGACCGGCGCCGGACCGTGCAGTGCCCCGAGGACGGCCGGGTCGGCGGCGACCGCTTCCTCGCCGACCACCACCGACCCCGGCAGCAGGCGCATCAGCACCTGGCCCAGCGCATGCTCGGCGTCCCGGTCGGCGATGGTGACCAGGTCACCGGGTGACTTCTCCACGATGTCGCCGTCCACCAGCCGGCCGAACCGGGGCAGGATCACCTCGCCGGCCACCCGCCGGATCGAGTCGGTGACGAAGGCGAGTTGCGCGGCGTCCAGCACGGCGTAACGCTACCCGGCGCCCTGCTCCCGGCGGTCCTGCTCCTGGCGGTCCAGCGCCAGGATCGCCACTGCCACCGCGACCGCCGCGCACAGCGCCGTCAGCAGGAACGAGCCGCGCACGCCGAGCGGCCCACCTACGCTCACCCCCGAGATCGACGAGCCCAGCGCGCTGCCGGCCAGGAACAGCGTGGTCACCCAGGCGAAGGCCTCGGTCACGGTGCCCGGCGGGGCATGATCGGCGATCAGCACAAAACCGCAGGCCAGGATCGGCGCCAGGAAGAAGCCGGCGACGAACAGGAAGGCGAACATCAGCACCGGTGGCGGTGTCAGCGCCAGCGGCAGGTAGCCCAGCGCCATCGCGGCCAGCAGCCAGCGCAGGCGCAGCACCCCGCTGCCCCGCCAGCGCCGGGAACCGTAGAGCAGGCCACCGACCAGCCCACCGATCGAGGCGGTGCCCAGCAGGCCACCGGAGTAGGACTGCGAGCCCATCTGCTCGGCATAGGCGACCACCACGACGTTGAGCACGCCGATCGAGCCACCCACCCAGAACATGCTGGCCAGGATCACCACCAGCGTCCGGGACCGGAGCGCGCCGGCCCAGTGCGGGGTGCGGGCCGGCGGGCGCCAGCGCCGGACCGGCTCGAGGCCCACGAACAGCACGGTGCCGAGCACCGTGGTCGCGCTCAGGACGTACAGCGCCACCTCGGCCGGCACGGTGGCGAACAGCGCCACCGCCAGGAACGGCCCAAGGATGTAGAGCAATTCCTGCAGCGAGGTGTCCAGCGCGTAGGCCACCTCCACCATCGCCCGGTCGGTCAGCAGGCTGGACCACAGGCTGCGCAGCGCCGGCTCCAGGGGCGGCGAGAGCAGCCCCGCCAGCACCACACAGGCCTCGACATAGAGCAGGTCGGCATGTCCGGCGGTGGCCAGCAGGCAGAACCCGGCGGCCGAGCCCAACCCGGCCATGGTGAGGACGAGCACCTGGCCGACCCGGTCGATGGCGCGCCCCAGTACCGGGCCGCCGACGGCCGAGGCCAGCGCGAAGCTGGCGATCACCACCCCCACCTCGGCGAACGAGCGCCCGCTGGCGCGCAGGAACAGCACGATGGACAGCGTCGCCATGCCGTTGGGTATCCGGCCCAGCAGGTTGGAGCCGATCAGGGCGAGGGCATGGGGCTGGCCCAGGCAGGCCCGGTAGCTGCTCAGGCCGTGGTGGGCCTGCACCGGCGCGGTCACCGGAGCCCGGCAACCAGCTGGCCGGCCAGCATCGAGGCCACCGCCAGCACGCTGAGCTGGGTGTTGGCCCGCGGGGTGGTCGGCAGGATGGCGGCATCCAGGACGTAGAGGTTGTCGAAGCCGTGTACCCGTCCCCGACCATCGACCACCGCCCCGGCGTCGGGATCGGTTCCCAGCGCGCAGCTGCCCACCGGATGCCAGTAGGTGCCCAGCGAGGCTCGCAACCGGTCCAGGCCCGCCCGGCCACGGTCGGCCAGGTCAGGCACCGCCGTCACCGAGGCCAAGCCGGCCAGCTCCGCGGTGGCCGCCAGCTCGCGGGCCAGCGCCAGGCCGTCGGCCAGCGCCTGGACGTCCCGACCGTCCGGATCGCTGAGGTAGTTCTGGTCCGGTACGGCCGCACCGTGGTCCAGCCGGACGGTGCCGCGGGAGCGCGGTTTCATCAGGAAGGCCGTGATGGCCACCTCGTACTCGCCCGGTACCGGGGTGCCGAACAGCGGCGCGCCGGCTATCGGCAACAGGTGCAGGTCCCACTGGCCGGCCCCGGAATCGGTCGGGCACACCGACGAGGCGGCCTTGACCGCCACCTGGCTGGCATACAGCTTTCCGCGCCGCTCGATCTCGGCCAGCGCGTCGCGCAACTCGCCGGACGCGGCCAGCCGCAGTGTCACCCCGGGATGGTCGGACAGGTTCGCCCCGACGCCGGGCAGCTCGCGCAGCGGCGCCACCCCGTCCTCGGCCAGCCGCCGGGGATGGCCGATCCCGCTGCGCATCAGGACCGCCGGTGAGCCGAAGGCTCCGGCGGTGAGCACCACCGTGGCGGCCGAGAATCGCCTGAGCCGGTCACCCTCGCGCACCAGCACCTCGGTGACGGTGTCGCCGGTGAACCGCAACCGCTGCACGCTGGCTCCGGCGAGGATGTCGAGCGCCGGGTTCGCCCGGCAGTCGTCGAGATAGCCGAAGGCGGCGTTCCAGCGCAGGTCACCGACGGCGTTGATCGGCGGCAGGCCGACCCCGGCGCCGGCCGTGCGCCCGGCCAGGTCCTCGACGAAGGGGTAACCCAGCCGCTGCGCGCCGGCCACGCTTGCCGAGCTCCACAGCGAGGTCTCCGCCGCGGTCACCGGGCGGACCCGGAGCCGTTGGACGGCCGCCGCCCGGTGCGGTTCCAGCGCGGCCGCGGTGAAGGCGGCGCCGGCCGGCCCGGCGGCCTCGGCCCACTCGTCGTAGTCGGCGTCCGATCCCCAGGTGTGCCAGCAGCCGTTCACGCTGGAGCTGCCGCCGAGTACCTTGCCCCGCCAGGCGTGCGGCGCCGCGTCAGGGTTCCACAGATCGTCTCGCGGAAGCTGACGGGCATCCAGGATGCCGGCCGGCCAGCGCTGTCGGTCCGGGCCGTAGTCGGTGCCCGCCTCGACCAGCAGCACCGACAGCCCGGGCAGCTGCTGAGCGGCCGAGGCCAGCACGCAGCCCGCCACACCGCCGCCGACGATGATCAGGTCGTAGTTGCTGCGCAACGCTGCCGGCACCTCTGGCGATCCTCTCGCTGGCACCCGAAGTTCGGGCGAACCGGCAAACATACCCTGTACGGCCGCTGGTCAGGTGTTCGCGGTGGCCCGATCCGGGGCGTCCCGCCAACTCGGCGGCAGGTGATCGACATTGCCGAGCTCGACGAGCCGCGGCCGGCCGGCGTCGAAACGGATCCGGGTGATCGAGCTGACACCGACCGGCTCGATCCGGCGGTACTGCTGCGGCGGCAGCCCCAGGAAGTGGCAGATCAGCAACCGGAGCGGGGCCTTGTGGGTCAGCAGGGCGACCTTGGCGCCGTCGAACCGGCCGGCCGGGCTCAACGCCTCGGTGGCCGCCGTCACCGCGCGGGCCAGCACCGCCAGCCCGGTCTCGCCGTCCGGCGGCGGGCACCGGGCCGGATCGCGGTACCAGCTCCGGTAGGCCTGCTGGAAGCGGACCTCCTGCGGCCGGCGGCCCTCCCACTGCCCGAAGCTCAGTTCCCGCAGCCGGGGCTCGGGCCGGGCCACCAGCCGGTGCCGGTCGGCGAGCGCCGTGCTGGTCTGCACGCTGCGGCAGGCCGGGCTGATCCAGAGCCGTCGGACACCCGCCAGGGCGGGAGCGTCGGCCAGCCGATCGGCCATCAGCCGGCCCACCGGGGACAGCGGCGGATCGTGCTCGCCGCAGAAGGAACCCTCGAGCGTGCACTCGGTCTGGGCATGTCGCAGCAGCACCAGCTCCCCGGACCAGCCCGCCAGCACCGGCCCGTAGCGCGGCACCCGCAGCGCCACTAGGTTCTCGCGTCGTCGAGGGCGTGCCGGCAGCCGCAGTCGAACTCGGCCGGCAGCGCGTTGACGATTCGCGTGACGGCATCGAGGAAACGCCCCGAGTCGGCGGCGAAGGCCTGCAGCACCCGGGCATGGCTGACCAGCGCCTTGTCCTCCTCGGCCCCGACCACCTCGGCCAGTGCCACGTCGTAGTCGGTGACGTAGGACAGGTTCATGTAGCACAGCTCCTGCTCGCGGGCCAGCACCACCTCGGGGTACTGGGTCATGTTGAGCACGTGCCAGCCCTGCGACCGGAACCAGCGGCTCTCGGCCACCGTGGAGAACCGCGGGCCCTGGGTGACCACCACGGTGGCGCTCTCGTGGAAACCGCCCTCGATCCCGGCCAGCGCACCCTTGGCCAGGTCCCGCATCCGCACGCAGTAGGGGTAGGCCGAGCTGATGTGCGCGGCGGCATTGCCGGAGAAGAAGGTGTCGATCCGGCCACTGGTGCGGTCGATGAACTGGTCGACCAGCACCAGGTCGCCGCGGCGGTAGTCGGCCTGCAGGCTGCCGACGGTGTTCAGCCCCAGGATCTGCCGAACGCCGATCTCCTTGAACGCCCACAGGTTCGCCCGGTACGGGATCTCGTGCGGCAGGTACTCGTGGTCGCGGCCGTGCCGGGGAAGGAATGCCACCGGCCGGCCGTCCAGCAGCGACAGGCTGATCGGCGCGCTGGTCGGGCCGTACGGGGTCTGCCGGCTGACCTCGGTGACCGGCTGCAGGAACTCGTAGAAGCCGGTGCCGCCGATGATCGCAAGAACTGGTTGTTCCATGTCGCTCCTTGGTCTGGTGGGTCAGATTGCTGGTGGGTCAGGTTGATGGGCGCAGCGCGGCTTGCAGGGCGGCATGCAGGCCGGCCTCGGACAGCACCGGGCCGCAGAACTCGGCGTAGGCACGCACCAGGTTCTCGGTGCTGGATCGCCGGACCGACAGCCACTGCCGGTCGGGCAGCGCCAGCCGGACCCCGTCCACCCGGTCCACCGACGACACCGCGAGGTCCAGCCCGGTGTTGGCCAGCAGCGCGCCGGCGGTGGCCGGCAGGTCCAGCGCCCCGGCCGGGCAGCCGACCGACGTCTCGAGGTAGTGCCGGCTGCCGTACCGCCGCCGTAACCGCCGCAGCGCCTCGTCGAGGCTCTGGCCGGTGTCGGCCAGCAGGCGGCCCAGCAGGGCGATCACCACCGACGGGTCGCGGTCGGCGCCGAACGGTGCGAAGGCCAGGTCACCGACATTGCCGCCGGCCGCGCAGAGCTGGCCGCCGGCCAGCAGTTCTGCCATGTTCTTGAAGCCCACCCCGGTGACCAGCACGTCGCCGCCGTGCTCGGCGGCGATCCGGCCGGGCAGGCTGGCGGTCGTCGAGGTCACCGCGATCCGGCGGCTGGGCAGGTCCGGACGGCTGCGGTAGAGCTGTTCCAGCAGCAGCGCGTACAGCTCGCCACAGCCGACCGTGCCGCCGTCCGGACCGAGCACGAAGACCCGGTCGCCGTCGCCGTCCAGCACGATGCCGAAGTCGGCACCCCGGGCCTGCACCGCCACGCCGGCCCGGCGGCGGGAGGCGGCCAGCGACGGGTCCGGGGTCAGGCCGCCGAAGTCCGGGTCGGGCTCGCAGCCGATCGGGTGCACCGTCCAGCCGAGCAGTTCGGCCAGCCGGACCATGGCAGGTCCGGCGATGCCGTGCAGGCCGTCGACGACCACCCGCCAGGGCCGTCCGGGGCCGCCGCCGACCCGCGCCAGCACCCGCGCGAGGTGGGCCTCGATCATCGGATCCGGCAACTGCGGAGCCGGGGCCGGCTCGGTACTCGGAGCGGCGGCAGCGCCGGCAGTGACCAGCGCCAGATACCGGCTCTCGATCTGGTGCTCCAGGGCGGGCGAGATGCTGCCCGCGGCACCGAACTTGACCTTGAGGCCGTTCCAGCCGGCCGGGTTGTGGCTGGCGGTGACCAGGAACGCCAGGTCGAAGTCTCCGGCCGACAC
>DASZEI010000147.1:0-1638 GCA_035940975.1 Jatrophihabitans sp.
AGCAGCTCGGGATCGACGTCGATCTTGAGCGAGATCGGCCGCCGGTAGATCCGATCGAGCACCTCGAGCAGCCGCTGTTCCTGATGCTGTGACAGCGGACCGGCGGCGCTGACGTGGGCCACCGACCGTTCCCGGCGGCTCGCTGCCCGATCCACGAGTATCTCGACGATGTCACCGAGCGGTCGCCGCCGTGGCGCCCGAACCGCCTGCTCCAGGAGTCGACGAGTCACCGGGCGGCTGCGATCGGCCAGCACCGTGTTCAGCAGCTCCAGCCGCTGCGTGGCCGATGCACTCTCATCCCCCAGTAGCGATGCCAGGCGCGGTTGAGCGGCCAGGATGCGACCGAACCGGAACAGCTCGTCCTCGACGTCCTCGAGGCTACGGTCCCGCTCGGCCAGCATGAGCAGCGCTTGCCTGGCCAGCTCCTCGATCCCGTCCACCAAGTCCAGCGGCCGGGACCAGCGCGAGGCGACCACGTCGCCCAGCACCCGCAGACTGATCCGACTCACTTTGCCGCCGAACAAGGCATCGAGCATCTGCTTGCGAACCTGCTGGGGTGCCGCGGAATCGGCGAGGTGCCGCCGGATCGCCGGCTGCTGCCCGAGCACCGCCGCGACAGCGCCAAGGTCATCACCCACGCGCTCGCGGTCCTGAGCATTCGCCCCTGAGATGCGCTTTTCAAGCTGCTCGCGGGCTGTGGCCAAGGCCGCCCTGCTGGCCGGTTGCATCAGCGCTTCCGCCGCCCGCCGGGCACCGACACGGCACCGTCCGTGCCACTTTCGGGGCCGCTTTCGGTGGCGGCCATACCCTGCAGCTCGTCGAGGAAGCGATCCACCGTGCCGGCCCGCCGGGCGTCGTCGGCCACCGACTCACCGACGATGCGACCGGCCAGCGTCACAGCCAACTTGCCCAACTCCCCACGCAACTCGCGGACGACCTGCTCGCGTTGGGTGGCCAGCTGCTCCTCGCCTCGCTGACGGATCCGCGCGACCTCCTGCTCAGCCTGCTGACGCATCTCATCCTTGATTTCCTGCGCATCGGCCCGGGCCGTCTCGCGGATCTTGGCCGCCTCGACGCGGGCCTCGGCAAGCGCCTGGGAGTAACGGCTCTCGGCCTCCTCCAGGCGCGTGCGGGCCTGCTGGCTTTCCTCGATCTGCCGGCGGATCATCTCCTGGCGCTCGTTCATCGCCCGCTTGACCGGGGGTACCACGTAGCGCCAGACCACGCCGAGCACGAGCAGGAAAACCACCAGCTCGACGAAAAACGTCGCGTTGGGGATCAGGAAGATGTTGCCACCGCCTGAGGCGGCCAGATTGTGCGAACTCATGGATTTACCGTCCCTGCCAAATCATCTGCGCCAAGATCAGCCGCCGGCGAGCGCGAAGACGAACACCGCCATGAAGGCCAGGTTAATGAAGTACATCGCCTCGACCAGACCCACCGTCAGGAAGAAAATGGTGAACAGCCGGCCCTGCGCCTCGGGCTGGCGAGCAACGCCCTGGATCGTCGCACCGCCGGCCAACCCGTCACCGATGGCAGCACCGATCGCGCCACCGGCCAGGGCGATACCCCCGCCGATGAAGGCACCCGCGAGCTGGACGTTGCCCGTGATGCCGCCCCCCTGGGCAAGGAGCAGTT
>DASZEI010000148.1:0-1778 GCA_035940975.1 Jatrophihabitans sp.
ACCGTCCGGCGCCGAACTGTCCGGCGGGGAGGTATCCGGTGCCGAGCTGTCCGAACCGACCGGCACCGGGCAGCCGGCCGCCGGACTGGACGGGCTGCTGGAGCGGGTGCGGCGCCAGCACGGCGTGGTGGTGGCCACCGGCGGCTGCTTCGACCTGCTGCACGCCGGGCACATCGCCACCCTGCAGGCCGCCCGGGCGGTCGGAGACTGCCTGGTGGTCTGCCTGAACTCCGACGACTCGGTGCGCCGGCTCAAGGGGCCCCAGCGGCCGTTGCAGCCGGCCGAGGACCGGGCCCGGGTGCTGGCGGCGTTGGAGTGCGTGGACGCGGTGGTCGTCTTCGACGAGGACACCCCGGCCACCGTGTTGCGGCGGATCCGGCCGGACATCTGGGCCAAGGGCGGGGACTACTCGGGGGTGCCGCTGCCGGAGTCGGAGGTGCTGGCGGAGTGGGGTGGCGAGGCGGTGACGGTTCCCTACCTGCAGGGTCGCTCGACCACCGCGCAGGTCGAGCTGGCCAGGGATGCCGAGCCGGCCGTCGGCGGATCGGCGTTGTGAACTCGGCGGAAAGCCGGCCGGTCGTCCTGGCGTTGCGCGCGCTGGGCCTGGGAGATTTCATCACCGGGTTGCCGGCGCTCGGCCTGGTCAAGGCCGCGCTGCCCGGCCATGAGGTGGTGCTGGCCGCGCCGGCGGCGTTCGCGCCGCTGATACCGCTGGTCCCGGCGGTGGACCGGCTGCTGCCGGCCGCCGAGCTGGCGCCGATCAGCCCGGCGCCGCCCCGCTTGGACGTGGCGATCGACCTGCACGGCAACGGTCCGGCCAGCCGGCGGCTGCTCAGCGCTCTCCAGCCCCGGCGGCTGTACGGCTTCGCCGACCCGGCCGGTGGCCTGCCGGGGTCGACGTGGCTGGCCGGCGAGCACGAGGTCCGCCGGTGGTGCCGGCTGGTCACCGAGGTGCTGCCCGCACCGGGCGGTGGCTGGTCCGAGTACCTGGCCGGGAACACCGCCGCGAGCCCCGCTGGCTGCCAGGCGGTGGGCTGCCTGCGGCTGCCGGCGCTCGCCATGCCGGAATCCTGGACGGTGCTGCATCCCGGTGCGGCCGCCCCGGCCCGGCGCTGGCCGGCGGACCGGTTCGCGGCGGTCGCCTCGGCGTTGCGGGACCGGGGGCATCAGGTGGTGGTCACCGGCGGGCCGGCCGAGGCCGAGCTGGCCCGGTCAGTGGCCGGCCAGGCCGGGGTGCCGGCCCTGCTGGAGCTGTCCCTGCTGGAGCTGGTGTCGCTGGTCGGCCGGGCCCGGCTGGTGATCTGCGGCGACACCGGAGTCGCGCACGTGGCGTCGAACTACCGCACCCCGTCGGTGCTGCTGTTCGGGCCGGTGTCGCCGGCAACCTGGGGTCCGCCCGCCGCCGGCCCGCACCGGGTGCTGTGGCACGGCGACGGAACCGGTGATCCGCATGCGCAGCAGGCCGACCCGGCGCTGCTGGCCATCACCGTCGAGCAGGTGCTGGAGGCGGTCGACGAGCTGGCAGTGGACCCGCCGGCGCGGTGGGCGGCAACCGCGGCGCGGGACGGCCCGGCGAAGCCGCGTTGCCGAACTGGTCCGAACCAGCCTTTCCAGGATTGAGGAGTCGACATGCGCACACTCGACCAGCGCGCGGTGCTGATCACCGGCGGCGGCAGCGGCCTGGGCCGGGCGATCTCGTTACGCCTGGCCGCCGGCGGCGCCCACTCCGTGGTTGCCGACATCGACGTCGACGGTGCCGAGGAAACCGTCCAGCTGGT
>DASZEI010000149.1:0-7028 GCA_035940975.1 Jatrophihabitans sp.
CTTCTTGTATCCGAACAGCACCAGCACGACCAACGCGATGATCAGCCAATGCGACGGCGATTCCCAGCCAGTCATAATCAGTCTCCCTGCACAGCGTCGACAACCTTGCTGGGACCCAGCCTACGCGGGCATCGGATCAAACCAAGGCTCACCGGTCGCCGGCGGGGACCGCGGCGTATTCCTCCAGGGCCGCGGCCAGGTCCGCGCGCACCCGAGCGCTGATCAGCGTGCCGTCGCCGGTGTGCTCCTCCGAGAGCACGTCCCCGTCGGCATGGATCCGGGCCACCAGGTCACCCCGGGTGTAGGGCAGCAGCACCAGGACCGCGCAGTCGGGGCGCGGCAGCCGGGACTCGATCAGCGCCGCCAGCTCGGCCATCCCGGCGCCGGTGAGCGCTGAGACGAACACCGCGTCCGGCACCAGGCTGCGCAGCCGCAGCTCGGTCTCGGCGTCGGCAGCGTCGGCCTTGTTGAACACGATCTGCTCGGGCACGTTGAGCGCGTCGATGTCGGACAGCACCTCGCGCACGGCCCGGATCTGGGCCTCCGGGTCCTCGTCGGAGGCATCCACCACGTGCAGGATCAGGTCTGCCGAGGCGACCTCCTCCAGCGTGGAGCGGAAGGCCTCCACGAGCTGGTGCGGCAGGTGCCGGACGAAGCCCACCGTGTCCGACAGCGTGTACACCCGGCCGTCGGCCGTCTCGGCCCGCCGCACGGTCGGGTCCAGGGTGGCGAACAGGGCGTTCTCCACCAGCACGCCGGCGCCGGTGAGCCGGTTGAGCAGCGAGGACTTGCCCGCGTTGGTGTAGCCGGCCAGCACCACCGAGGGCACCTCGTTGTTGCTGCGCCGCGAGCGCTTGACGTCCCGGGCGGTCTTCATGCCCGAGATCTCCTTGCGCAGCTTTGCCATCCGGGCGGTGATCCGGCGGCGGTCGATCTCCAGCTTCGTCTCACCCGGACCGCGGCCGCCGATGCCCACGCCGTTGGCCGCCCGGCCACCGACCTGGCGCGACAGCGACTCGCCCCAGCCCCGCAGCCGCGGCACCAGGTACTGCAACTGGGCCAGCTCCACCTGGGCCTTGCCCTCGCGGGAGCGGGCGTGCTGGGCGAAGATGTCGAGGATCAGCGCCGTCCGGTCGACCACCTTGACCTTGACGACCTGCTCCAGTTGGCGCAGCTGGCCCGGTGCGAGCTCACCGTCGCAGATGACGGTGTCGGCGCCGGTGGCCGCCACGATGTCGCGCAGCTCCTTGGCCTTGCCTGAACCGATGTAGGTCGCCGGATCGGGGCGGTCCCGGCGCTGCACCAGGCCGTCGAGCACCTCCGACCCCGCGGTCTCGGCCAGCCGGGCCAGCTCGCGCATCGAGTTTTCAACCTCGGTCAGGGTGCCGGTGGTCCAGACGCCGACCAGCACCACCCGTTCCAGGCGCAGCTGGCGGTACTCGACCTCGGTGATGTCGGTGAGCTCGGTGGACAGCCCGGCCACCCGGCGCAGGGCCGCGCGCTCGGAGAGGTCGTACTCGCCGAGGGTGTAGTCCGGCTCGGCGAGGTCCCGGGTACCGGTATCAGCGTCTATGTCACCGGCACGTTTGTCACCGGCACGTTTGTCACCGGCATAGTCCAGCTGGATGGACCCGTCGGCCTCGGCAGGACGTCCGGCGTACTCGGTGTCGTCGGCCGGGTCGACTGATTCGGCAGCGGCTTCATTTCGTCGGTAAGCAGTCATTACATCCATGGTGACAGCCCAAGGCGCCCGATTGCGAAACAATTTCGCGCCGAGCGCCTCACCGGTGTGCCGCGAGCCACTCCGCTGACAGTTCGACACTGGCGATCAGGACGGCCGGACCGGCCAGCATCATGGCCCCGCCGGCGTTCCACCACACCCTGCATTCGCCGCCCGGCGTCTCGACCACCCACTCCCCCGGACCGGCCGACGGCCCGGCCACCGCCGCCACCGCGGCGCAGATCCCGGTGCCACACGAGCGGGTCTCGCCGGAGCCGCGCTCGTACACCCGCATCCGCAGCCGGTCCGGCCCGAGCCGGACCACGAATTCGACGTTCTGGCCCTCCGGCAGGCCGGGGCGGACCCGCGGCGGCTCGGTCAGCCGCACCGCGGCCAGGTCCTCCGCCGAGTCCAGCTGCACCACCACGTGCGGATTGGGCAGGTCCAGCGCCACCGAGTCGAACTCGCCGGCCAGCCCGTCGACACTGACGCGGGGCCGCTCGGACCGGACGCTCGCCGGCCCCAGCTCGGCGACGATCAGCTCTCCGTCGAAGCTGAGCGCCTTCGGGCCGCCCCGGGTCGCCACCGTGACGCCGCTGCCGGCATCAGCCAGGCCGGCCCGCTGCAAGTACCGTCCGAAGACCCGCAGCCCGTTTCCGCACATCTCCGCGATCGAGCCGTCGGCGTTGTGGTAGTCCATGAAGTACTCGGCGACCCCGGCCTGGGCGTGGACGTCCGGCTCGGTGGCCAGCGCCGTCCGGGTCACCCGCAGCACGCCGTCCGCGCCGATGCCGGCGCGCCGGTCGCACAGCGCCCGCACCATCGACGGCGACAGCGAGACCACGGCCTCGAGGTCGGGAAGCACCACGAAGTCGTTCTCGGTGCCGTGGCCCTTCATCACGGTCAGGGTGCGGTTCACGTCGGTGAGCCTAGCGGGGCAGCAGCGCCAGCGCCGTGTCCAGCAGGTCGGGGGCCGCCGCGTCCAGCCAGTGCAGCCTGGGGTCCCGGCGGAACCAGGACCGCTGCCGGCGCACGAACCGCCAGGTCCCGCTGACGGTCAGCTCGACGGCCTGGCTGAGGTCGCCGCGCAGCTCACCCTGCTCGTCGAGCACCGCGAGTAGCTGCTGGTAACCCAGCGCCTTGCCCGCGGTGGGGCTGTTGCGCAGGCCGAGCGGCAGCAGCCGGCGCACCTCCTCCAGCAGGCCGCCGGCCATCATCCGGTTCACCCGCAGCCGCACCCGTTCCTGCAGGTCCGGGTGTTCCAGCGCGATCTGCACCGTCGGGTAGATCGAGGAGAAGGCCGGCATCCTGGCCGTGAAGAGCCCGCCGGTGAGTTCCATGACCTCCAGCGCCCGCACGATCCGGCGACCGTTGGACGGCAGGATGGCCAGGCCGGCGGCCGGGTCGAGCCGAGCCAGCCGGGCATGCAGGGCGGCCGGCCCCAGCTCGGCCAGTTCGGCCGCCAGCCGTTTCCTGATGTCGGGCGACTCGCCGGGAAACTCCAACCGGTCCAGGACGGCCCGGACGTAGAGGCCGGAGCCGCCGACCAGCACCGGCGTCCGTCCCCGGCTCGCGATGTCGGCGATCGCGGCCCGGGCCAGCCGCTGGTAGTCAGCGACTGCCGCCGACTTGGTCACCGGCCAGATGTCGAGCAGGTGGTGAGTGACGCCACCGCGCTGGGCCGGGGCCAGCTTGGCGGTGCCGATGTCCATGCCGCGGTAGAGCTGCATGGAGTCGGCGTTGATGATCTCCCCACCGATTCGCTGGGCCAGCGCCACGGCAAGATCTGATTTGCCGGTCGCCGTCGGGCCGACGATGGCCAGCACCGGATGCCCGGACCCGCCTGCGTCGGTGTCAGTCACGTTGCAAGAGGCTATCCGGCTACACCGCAGGCGTCCCCAGTCGTGTCTAATGCTCGATATGAGTTCGGAATGGGGACGTATCGACGAGGCCGGCACGGTGTTCGTCAAGACCGTGGACGGCGAACGTGAGGTCGGTTCCTGGCAGGCCGGCGATGCCGAGGCCGGTCTGGCCTACTACATCCGCCGGTTCGAGGACCTGCAGACGGAGATCAACCTGCTCGCCAAGCGGCTGGAGTCCGGCGCCGGCGATCCCAAGGCCACCAAGTCCCAGGCGATGACCCTGCACGCCTCGCTGCCGACGGTGGCAGCGGTCGGCGACCTCGCCGCCCTCGACAGCCAACTCGTCACCCTGATCACCGCGGCCGACGCCAAGATGGGCGAGCTGGCCGAAGCACGCGACGCCGCCCGCGCCGAAGCCATCGCCAAGAAGGAAGCCCTGGCGGCCGAGGCCGAGACGATCGCGGAGAGCTCTACCCAGTGGAAGGCGGCCGGGGACCGGCTGCGGGCCATCGTCGAGGAATGGAAGCTGATCAAGGGCATCGACCGCAAGACCGACGACGCGCTCTGGAAGCGGTTCGCCGCCGCCCGGGACGCCTTCGGCAAGCGCCGCGGCAGCCACTTCGCCCACCTGGACACCGAGCGCGACGCCGCCAAGGCGATCAAGGAGAAGCTGGTTGCCCAAGCCGAACAGCTTTCCACCTCCGAGGACTGGCGGGAGACCTCGACGGCGCTGAAGGAACTGATGAACGAGTGGAAGCTCGCTCCGCGAACCAACCGCAGCACCGAGGACGCGCTGTGGAAGCGGTTCCGGGCCGCCCAGGACGTCTTCTTCGAACGGCGCTCGGGAGTCTTCGCCGAGCGCGATGCCGAGCAGAGCCAGAACCTGAAGGAGAAGGAATCGATCATCGCCGAGGCCGCCGCGCTGGATCTGAGCAATCCCCGGCAGGCTCAGGTGGCGCTGCGCGACCTGCAGGAGAAGCTGGAGGCACTCGGGCACGTGCCGCGCGATGCCATGCAGCGGCTGGAGGCCAGGATGCGGGCCGCCGAGCAGCGGGTCCGCGAGGCGCTGGACGCCGAGTGGAAGCGTGGGGCCAGCGAATCGAATCCGTTCCTGGCCCAGTTGAAGGAACGCCTGAGCGAGGCCGAGGCCAAGCTGGCCAAGGCGCAGGCCTCCGGAGATCCGCAGCGGATCGCCAAGGCCGAAGCCGAGGTCAGCAGGCGCAAGGCGCTGCTGCCCGATTAGCTGTCAGGCCGGCCGGCGGCCGATGTTCAGCAGCGGCTTGGCCGGCCGTTGCGCCGGTGCCGGCTGGCCGGCGGCACCGCGCCAGGTCCGGTGCGCCGAGATGCCACCGTCGGCGACCAGGTGGTGCGGGGCGGCGTAACTGACCGTGGCGCTGACCAGGTCGCCGGCCGCCACGGGTAGCTCACCGGTGCTGACATGCACCAGCCGGCCGTCGCGGGCCCGTCCCGACATGCGCAGGTTCGCCGCGTCCTTCTTGCCCTGCACAGAACTCACCAGCACCTGCACCTCAGTACCGACCAGCCGCTTGTTCTCCTGCCAGCTGATCTCTTCCTGGAGCTCGATCAACCGGTCATAGCGCTGCTGGACGACCGCCTTCGGGATCTGGTCCGGCATGGTCGCTGCCGGCGTGCCGGGGCGCGGGGAGTACTGGAAGGTGAACGCGCTGGCGAACCGGGCCCGGCGGACGGCCTCCAGGGTCTGATCGAAGTCCTGCTCGGTCTCGCCGGGAAAGCCGACGATGATGTCGGTGGTGATGGCCGCGTGCGGCATCGCGGCGCGCACCCGGTCGATGATGTCGAGATAGCGGGCCTGCCGGTAGGACCGCCGCATCGATCGAAGCACCGCGTCCGAGCCGGACTGCATCGGCATGTGCAACTGCGGGCAGATGTTGGGGGTCTCGGCCATCGCGGCGATCACGTCATCGGTGAAGTCGCGGGGATGCGGGCTGGTGAACCGGACCCGGTCCAGGCCCTCGATCCGCCCGCAGGCACGCAGCAACTTGCCGAAGGCTAGCGCGTCACCGAACGAGCGTCCGTAGGAGTTGACGTTCTGACCGAGCAGGGTGATCTCGGTGACGCCCTCGGCGACCAGCGCTTCGATCTCGGCCAGCACGTCGCCGGGCCGGCGGTCGGTCTCCTTGCCGCGCAGGCTGGGCACGATGCAGAACGTGCAGCTGTTGTCACAGCCCACCGCGATCGACACCCAGGCCGAGAACGCCGAATCGCGCCGGCTGGGCAGGTCGGAGGGAAAGTTGGCGAGGGCGTCGAGGATCTCGACCTGGGCCTGGCCGTTGTGCCGGGCCCGCTCCAGCAGCACCGGCAGGCTGGCCAGGTTGTGGGTGCCGAAGACCACGTCGACCCACGGCGCCTTCTGCAGCACAGCTGCCTGGTCCTTCTGCGCCAGGCAGCCGCCGACGGCGATCTGCATGCCGGGACGAGCCGTCTTCACCGGCGCAAGCTGGCTGAGGTTGCCGTACAGGCGGTTGTCGGCGTTCTCGCGCACCGCGCAGGTGTTGAACACCACCAGGTCCGCCTCCCGGCCGCTCTGGTCGGCGGCGCGCCGGTAGCCGGCCTGCTCCAGCAGCCCGGACAGCCGCTCGGAGTCGTGGACGTTCATCTGGCAGCCGTAGGTCCGGATGGCATAGGTGCGCCCACCGCCGTGGTCGGCGCTGGAGTCGGTAGAAGGGGCGGCGTTCATATCGGCTCAAGGGTACGAGGCCGCACCAGCCGCCGATGACCAGGCCGGTTGGCTACGTCTGGCTCAGCCTCGCAGGCACCTGACGAGGTTGTCGCCCGCCACTCCCGAGGCCTTGGCTAGCCTTCGCGACATGGCCGAGACCAAGGGCTCGTTCCGGACCGACTCAGGGGCAGGACTCCTCTGGGATGCGGCAGCGTTCTCGGGGGTCAACGACTACGACTCCTGGTCGGAACAGTTGGAAGAGGAAGCCGACATCCAGCGACACCTGGAAGCCGGTCATATCGTGCCGCTGAACATCCTCCAAGACATGACGGCAGGGTTCGTCGTTCGTACCGGCCGGGCGGGTGGACGAGTCCGGAAGGCCGTGGATGCCGGGTTGACGGAACGGGAGAGGAAGTACCTCGTCACGTCATCCGGCCAGCCCTACCTATTCGTGTCCACGGGCAGGGCTTATGTCTCCGGCTTGGAGCATGTAAGCGGAAGCGTGAAGAACGGCGAGAGGTTCCTAACTCCCGTGGACATCCCCGCGAGCCGATGGGCGTGCATGGTGTACCTCATCGATTGGGAAGCCGAGCCGGGAATGGTGGTGAACGATCGGCCGCATCCGGACGCGCTGCCGGACTTCGTCGTCACGGTCAATCCGGCTGCGTCGGGCCGAACGTATCGAACGGACTTCGAGTCCTTCGACCCGACTCCTGAGTAGGAGCGGACAGGCCCGAGCCTTCCG
>DASZEI010000150.1:0-4173 GCA_035940975.1 Jatrophihabitans sp.
ATCGTGGCCCGCCGCCGGGGCGGGATCGCGGAGGGTCAGTTCCGCCTCGGCCGGTGGGCCTGGCCGGTCACCATCGTCGCCGCGGCCTACCTCGGCCTGATGCTGCTCAACGTGGTGCTCCCCACCGGCCTCGCCAGTCCGCGCGGCTACTTCAACCTGGACTGGATCACCCTGCTGGTGATGCTGGCCGTCACCCTGGTCGGGGTGCTGGTCTTCGTGCTGGCCCATCCGGACCGCGACGTGCGCCAGCACCTGCGCGACGCGGCCGAGCCGAGCGGGGCCGAACGAGGACATCCGCGGACGTCCGCCAACTGACTGCGCGTCAGCTGCCGGTGTGACCTAGTCGGTAGCCGTCGGCCTTGGTTACCCGCTGGTAACCCTGAGTATTCTTGCCTGCGTACCGCCTGACGATGCAAAGCCGACCCACGCTGGAGGCCGCAGTGGCACTGCGCATCATCCTGACCCTGCTCATGACCGTGGTCACCGCGGCGGTCGCGGGCCGGCGGATCCTCTGGCTGGTGCGGCTGATCCGGTCCGGCACGGCCGCTCCGGGGCGTGGCAAGAACGCCGCCGGCCGGGCCGTCAATGACGCCGAAGAGGTGCTGGGCCAGACCCGGCTGCTCAAATGGTCGGTTCCGGGGCTGGCGCACTTCCTCACGTTCTGGGGCTTCGTGATCCTGAACCTCACCATCCTGGAGGCCTACGGCGCGCTGCTGATCAGCCGCGATTTCCACATCCCGCTGATCGGCACCTGGCAGGCGCTCGGCTTCCTGGAGGACCTGATGGGGGTCGCCGTCCTGGTGGGCCTGGCGACCTTCGCCATCCTCCGGCTGCGCAACGCACCCCAGCGCAAGCAGCGGGATTCCCGCTTCTACGGCTCGCACACCGGCCCGGCCTGGGTGATCCTGGGCATGATCACGCTGGTCATCCTGACGCTGTTCCTGCTCCGCGGCGCGCAAATGAATGCCGGCGAGTTCCCGTACGGGGAGTCGAAGTGGACCTTCGCCTCCTACCTGACCGCGAAGATGCTGGGCGAGGGCTCCTACAACACCGGCCTGGCCACCATCTTCCTGCTGGCCCAGGTGGCGGTCGTCCTGGCGTTCCTGGTCATCGTCACCTACTCCAAGCACCTGCACATCGCCACCGCTCCGATCAACGTCTACTTCAAGCGGCTGCCCAAGGCGCTCGGGGCGCTGCCGCCGGCCACCGACGCCCAGGGCAAGGCCATCGACTTCCTGGACGTCGAGAACCTGTCCGAGGACACCGTGTTCGGCAAGGGCAAGGTCGAGGACTTCAGCTGGAAGGCCTACCTGGACTTCACCACCTGCACCGAATGCGGCCGGTGCCAGTCGCAGTGCCCGGCCTGGAACACCGGCAAGCCGTTGTCGCCGAAGCTGGTGATCATGGACCTGCGCGACCACCTGTTCGCCAAGGCGCCGTACCTGATCGGCGGCAAGACGGTCGCGGACGACGCGGTGCCCAACTTCGCCACTCCGGCCCTGGAAGGCGGCGCGCACGGCACCCATGTGCCCGAGGCCGGCTACCCGCGGGTGCAGGGCTCGGGCATCGAGCAGGCGACCCGGCCGCTGGTCGGCGACCTGGCCTCGCACGGCGTGATCGACCCGGACGTGCTGTGGTCCTGCACCACCTGCGGCGCCTGCGTCGAGCAGTGCCCGGTCGACATCGAGCACATCGACCACATCGTCGACATGCGCCGCTACCAGGTGCTGATCGAGTCCTCGTTCCCGTCCGAGGCCGGCACCATGCTGCGCAACCTGGAGAACAAGGGCAACCCATGGGGACTGCCGGCCAGGAACCGGGAGGAATGGACCGAGGGACTGGGCTTCGACGTCCGGCGGGCCAGTCCTGGCCAGCCGCTGCCCGCCGATGTGGAGTACCTGTTCTGGGTCGGCTGCGCCGGCGCGCTGGAGGACCGGTCCAGGAAGGTGACCAAGGCCTTCGCCGAACTGCTCAACGTGGCCGGCGTCGAGTTCGCCGTCCTCGGCTCGAACGAGACCTGCACCGGGGACTCGGCGCGGCGGCTCGGCAACGAGTTCGTGTTCCAGATGCTGGGTGCCGAGAACGTCGAGAAGCTCAACTCGATCAAGCCCGAGGGCCGGCCGCTGAAGATCGTGGCCACCTGCCCGCACTGCTTCAACACCATCGCCAACGAGTACCCGCAGATCGGCGGCGAGTACGAGGTGGTGCACCACACCCAGCTGCTGGGCAAGCTGGTCGCCGAGGGCCGGCTCACCCCGGTCGAGCCGGTGGACAAGTTGGTCACCTACCACGATCCGTGCTACCTGGGCCGGCACAACAAGGTCTACACGCCACCGCGCGAGGTGCTCGGCGCGATCCCGCAGCTGCGGTCGCAGGAGATGCACCGGTGCAAGGACCGCGGCTTCTGCTGCGGTGCCGGGGGCGCCCGGTTCTGGATGGAGGAGAAGATCGGCAAGCGGATCAACGTCGAGCGTACCGACGAGGCGCTCGGCCTGAACCCGGACCTGATCTCGACCGCCTGCCCGTTCTGCATGGTGATGCTGTCGGACGCGGTGACCAGCAAGAAGGCCGACGGCTCGGCCTCCGAGCACGTCCAGGTGCTCGACGTGGCCCAGATCCTACAGCAGTCGATGGGTCGCCCGGCGGCTGTTCAGGAGGCCGAGCCGGCGTCCTGACCGCGCCGGTCGACCCGGTTCGCGCTGCCCTCTACAGTGCGCGGATGGCGTTCACCGTGACCGGCCTGGCGCGGACCGCGGCGTTGCACCGGCTCGAATGGGTGCTGGACGGGTTGAACGCGGCGGTGGGCTGGGGCCACGACGCCGCAGCGGTGCTGGACGCCGGTTTCCTCCAGGCGATCGCGCCGGTCGACTACGCCGAGCTGACCGGCCGGCGTGCCCACGACTTCGCCCCGGTCTCCGTCACGGCGGTCGAGGTGGGTGAGCACACCGCACGCGCCAGGCTCGACAACCACGCCGACGGTGCGCGCTACTGGCTCACCTGCACGGTGGCTCCCGACCCGCCGCACCGCATCGTCAGCACCTCACTGCAGGCGGAGATCCCGGACGGGCTCACGCCCCGCTTGCCGACGGACTTCACCGGCCGGCCGATCAACGCCCAATGGCCGGGACGGTTGATCGTGTTCGCCGGCGTTCCAGGCGCCGGCAAGAGCACCCTGGCCGACGCCGTCGGTCACCGGCTGGGCGTCCCGGTCTTCGCCATCGACTGGCTGCTCGGTGCGCTGACGCCGTTCGGTGGGGGCCATCTCGACCAGCCGCTCGACGTCGGATACGAGCAGCTCACCACCCTGGCGCTGCGGCAACTGTCAGCCGGGCAGTCGGCGATCCTGGATGCGCCGGTCGAGGACGAACGGGTGCGGCACCGGTGGAGCACCCTGGCGGCCGCGGCCGGCACATCGCTGGTCGCCTTCGTGACCGTCTGCGGCGATCCGGCGGTGCACCGGCGGAGGCTGGCCACCCGCGACCGCGGCATTCCGGGCTGGCATCAGGGCGGCGACTGGGCAGACGTGACCCGCCGGCTGGCGTCGTTCCCGGCATGGCCGGGTGCGGTGGTCCTCGACACCCGGCACCCGCTGGACGACCTCGTCGCCACCGTGCTGGATCACCTGTCGCGCCAGGATGGTCCGGCGCCGTCGGGGTCGGTTTAGGAGAGTCGGCTTAGGAGAAGAACAGGAATTTGGTCAGGGCGCTCAGCCCGACCACCACGATCACCGCGCGCAGCACGGTCGGCGACAGCCGCCGCCCGACCACCGCGCCCAGTAGGCCGCCGAGGGTGGAGCCGACCGCGATCAGCGCGACGTACACCCAGTTCGGGTGTGCCAGCAGGACGAACAGCAGGCCGGCGACCGCGTTGACCACGCCGGACAGCACGTTCTTCAGGCCGTTGACCCGCTGCAGGTTCCGGTCCAGCAGGGCGCCCATGATGGCGACCAGCAGCACCCCCTGAGCGGCCCCGAAGTAACCCCCGTACACCCCGGTCAGCAGCACCAGGACCCACAGCAGCACCGGATGCCGCCCCTGGGACGTGTGGTGCGCAGCCTGGCCGGTGCCCACGTAGCGCCGCGACAGTCGCGGCTGGGCGATCACCAGCGCCACCGCCAGCACGATCAGGATCGGCACCACCGCCCGGAACACCCCGGCCGACAGGACCAACAGC
>DASZEI010000151.1:0-7828 GCA_035940975.1 Jatrophihabitans sp.
GCCCCCGGACAGCGTTCCCACCGGCTGGTCCGGATCGCGGATGTCGATACCCATGTCGGCCAGTTCCTTGCGGGTGATGGACTTGGCCTTGTCGGCGTCGAAGCGCCGGAACGGGCCACGGCCCTTGGTCGGTTCGGAACCCAGGAAGAAGTTGCGCCAGATGGCCATCAGCGGCACCATCGCCAGGTCCTGGTAGACGGTGGCGATGCCGGCATCGAGGGAATCCCTCGGTGAGGACAGTACGACCGGCTTGCCGTCCATCAGCAACTGGCCGTGATCGGGCTGATAGACGCCGGCCAGCGTCTTGATGAAGGTCGACTTGCCGGCGCCGTTGTCACCCAGCACGCAGGTCACCTGGCCGGCCCGCACCGTCGTGGAGATGTCGGACAGCGAGATGACGCTGCCGAAGGTCTTGGTGACGTTCTGGATCTCCAGCAGCGGCGCGTCCTCAGCGCCATGCGGCGGCTGGACCTGGCGCTGGCTGTCGAAGGTGATCTCGGAGTCGGTCATGGCCTATCTCCTGCTCTGCTCGGCGTAGCGCCGCACCACCTGATTGGCCAGCACCGCCAGCAGCAGCATCGCCCCGACGAACAGCTTGAACCAGTCCGAGTTCCAGCCGGCATAGACAATGCCCTGCTGCGTCATGCCGAAGATCAACGCGCCGACCGCGGCACCCACCACCGACCCGTAGCCACCGGTCAACAGACAGCCGCCGATCACGGCCGCCACGATGAAGATCAGCTCCTGGCCGATGCCGACCTGCGCCTGGATGGTGCCGAACCGGATGATCTGGGTGTTGCCCACGAACCATGCGAAGGCCGAGGTGAGCATGAACAGCGCGATGGTCGTGCGGCCGGTCGGGACGCCGACATTCTTGCTGGCGTTCGGATCGCCGCCGGTGGCGAAGATCCAGTTGCCGAACCGGGTCTGC
Source organism: Jatrophihabitans sp. (assembly GCA_035940975.1). Taxonomy (GTDB): domain Bacteria; phylum Actinomycetota; class Actinomycetes; order Mycobacteriales; family Jatrophihabitantaceae; genus Jatrophihabitans_A. The sequence goes on from DASZEI010000151.1 coordinate 932, forward strand.
AGCAGCAGGTAGGAGCCGAGCGCGGTGAACAGCAGCCACCACAGGATCGCGATCTGGAACCCGGTGCCCGAGATCGAGATGGTGGAGCCGAAGATGTCCTTCAGCGGCCGGTAGCCGGGCACCAGGTCGAGGTTGGAGACCTGCACCGTGTTGGTCACCTGCTTGGTGACACCGAGGTTGATGCCCTGCAGCCCGAGGAACGTTCCCAGCGTGATGATGAAGCTCGGCAGCCCGGTCCTGGTGACCAGGTAGCCGTTGAGGAATCCGATGGCCAGCATCAGCAGCAGGGACACCACCAGCGAGGCGTAGACGTGCAGGCCCCAGTAGGTGGTCATGATGCCGGTCGCCAGCCCCGCGGTGCCCGTCTGGACGCCGGCGGACAGGTCGAAGTGCCCGCCGATCATCAGCAGCGCGACCGGAACCGCCATCAACCCCACCGTCGAGGCGGTGTCGAGCCAGTTGGCGATACCGCTGGTGGAGCGGAAGACGTCGGACTGGGTAGCGAAGAACACCGCGACGACGATTGCCCCGATCAGCGAACCGAATTCCGGCTTGATCAGCAGCCGGCGCAGCAGGCTGACGTCGGCGACCCGCTCGTCGCCGCGGACGGCCGCCGTGGTCATCGGGTGCCCCCGGCCGCCAGCTTCAACACCGCGGCGGCATTCTCCTTGGTGATCAGGTCGGGCCCGGTGAGCACCGGCAGGCCACCGCCGAGGACGTTGAGATTGGTCTTGTACAGGGTCAGCATCTGGACTGCCAGGTAGCCCTGCAGGTAGGGCTGCTGGTCCACCGCGAAATCGATCTTGCCGTCCTGCACGCCCTTGGCGACGTCGGCGTTGAGATCGAAGGTAGCCAGCTTCGCCGAGGAGTTCGCGGCGTCGATCGCGCCCGCGGCGCTCGAGGCGACCTGGGCCCCGAGCGTGACGATGCCGTCGATGCCGGGATCCTGCTGCAGCTTGGCCTGGATGGTGGCCTGCGCCGCGGGCAGGTTGTTGTTGTCCACCTGCAGGTTGGTGACGGTGCCGCCGAGGGTGTTCTTGACCCCCTCGCACCGGGTCTCCAGGCTGACATTGCCGGCCTCGTGGATGATGCAGATGACGTTCTTGACGCCCTCGCTCTTGAGCTTGGTACCGACCGCCTCACCGGCGACCCGCTCATCCGAGCCGATGTGCGACAGCGCGCCGTAGGGCTTGGACTCGGCGCCGCCGGCGTTGATGGTGATCACCGGGATGCCGGCCGCGACGGCTCGCTGCACCGCCGCCTTGAGGGCCTGCGGGTTGGCCATCGACACCACCAGGCCGTCCGGTTTCTGGTTGACGGCATTGTCGATCAGCTTGGCCTGGTTGGTCGGATCGCCGTCGCTCTGGTAGGTCAGCGAGTCGCCCATGTCCTTGCCCGACTGCACCGCGCCGGCCTTGACGATGCTCCAGAACGCGTCCCCGGCGCCGCCGTGCGTCACCACCGCGATCTTGAAGCCGTAGCCGCCCTTGCCGGCGCCGGCCTTGTTGGACTGGCGGTTCACCGCGTTGCTGCTGCTGCAAGCCGAGGTGGCCAGCACCGGCAGGAGCAACGCGGCCAGCAGCCATCTCGACTTCGCTGCGCGCATGTCTTGTCGCCTCTTTCGTCTGACGGATAGGGGCCCGGCTGGCTAGCTGGTGGTCGGGAAGGAGTAGCTGGCCGCCGATCCGGACTGGTGCTCGGGCCACCGCGAGGTGACGACCTTGCCGCGGGTGTAGAACGAGACGCCCTCGGCGCCGTGCACGTGCTTGTCGCCGAACAGCGAGTCCTTCCAGCCCCCGAAGGAGTAGTAGGCCATCGGCACCGGGATCGGCACGTTGATGCCGATCATGCCGACCTTGACGCCTCGGGAGAACCTGCGGGCGGCGTCGCCGCTGGAGGTGAAGATGGCAGTGCCGTTTCCGTAGGGATTGGCGTTGATCAGCTCGATCGCCTCCTCCACCGTCTCGACCCGCAGCACCGACAGGACCGGACCGAAGATCTCCTCGCGGTAGACGTCCATCGAGGTGGTGACCCCGTCGATCACGGTCGGGCCGACGAAGAAGCCGTCGGAGTTGCCGTCCACCCGCAACCCCCGACCGTCCACGCTGAGCCGGGCACCCTGCTCGGCGCCGCTGCCGATCAACCCCTCGATCCGGTCCTTGGCCGCCTGGGTGATCACCGGCCCCATCTCGCTGCCGCTCTCGCGGCCCGGGCCGACCTTCACCGCACGAGCCTTGTCCGAGACGGCCTGGACCAGCCGGTCGCCCGCCGCGCCCACCGCCACGGTCGCCGAGATCGCCATGCAGCGCTCACCGGCCGAGCCGAAGGCGGCCGCCACCAGGTGATCGGCGGCGAAGTCCAGGTCGGCGTCGGGCAGCACGACGGCATGGTTCTTCGCGCCGCCGAGCGCCTGCACCCGCTTGCCGGTGGCACTGGCCCGCTGGTGGATGTAGCGAGCGATCGGAGTGGAGCCGACGAAGGAGACCGCCGCGATGTCGGAGGAGTCCAGCAGCGCGTCCACCGCCTCCTTGTCACCGTGCACGACGTTGAACGCGCCGTCGGGCAGGCCTGCCTGCTGCCACAACTCGGCGACCAGCAGCGAAGCGGACGGGTCGCGCTCGCTGGGCTTGAGCACGAAGGTGTTGCCGCAGGCGATCGCGACCGGATGCATCCACATCGGGACCATCACCGGGAAGTTGAACGGCGTGATCCCGGCGACCACGCCCAGCGGCTCGCGGAAGGAGAAGGTGTCGATGCCGGCCGACACCTGGTCGGAGTACTCGCCCTTGAGCAGGTGCGGGATGCCGCAGGCGAACTCGACCACCTCGAGGCCGCGCTGCACCTCGCCGCGAGCGTCACTGAGCACCTTGCCGTGCTCGTCGGTGATCAGCTCGGCGAGCTCGTCGACGTGGCTGTTGACCAGTTCCCGGAAGGCGAACAGGATCTTGGCGCGCCGGCTCAGCGAGGCCTGGGACCAGTCGGGAAAGGCGGCGGCGGCCACCTGCACCGCGTCCTCGACCTCGGCTGCCGAGGCCAGCGCGACCTCTGCCTGCTGCTGTCCGGTGGCCGGGTTGAACACCGGCGCCCGGCGACCTCCGGGATCAGCGATCCGCTTGCCGCCGACCCAATGCTCGATCGTCGTCCCCATCGTCCGCCCCTTCGCCGTGGTCGATCGCCGGCCGTGCCGGAGGCCGCTGTCGTCGAGCAGCCATCCTTGACCCGACTGGCCCTGCCGAGCACCCGCGCGCCGGCAAGGTAACCGCCACGCCGTGACCATCAGGAAACCGTCCGGACATCTCTCGTGTCAAGAGTTTGTCCTGACAAAGTTCTTAGTGACTTTGTCCTTACCAACTGACATACTTCCGCTCATGTCGACCGCCGTCGCGCCCGGGGTATCCCCCTTCGAGGGAATCGCCCTGGACCGGATGAGCCCGATCCCGCTGTACTACCAGGTGGCGCGGCACCTGGAGCAGGCAATCGAGAGCGGCACGCTGGTACCCGGCACCCGGTTCGAGAACGAGCTGGAACTCGCCGACCAGCTCGGGCTGTCGCGGCCCACCATGCGCCGCGCGATGCAACACCTGGTCGACAAGGGCCTGCTGGTACGCCGGCGCGGGGTCGGCACCCGGGTGGTGTCGCCGAAGGTTCGCCGCTCACTGGAACTGACCAGCCTGCACGACGACCTGATCCGCGAGGGCCAGCGCCCCTCGACCAAGCTGCTGTCGCTGCGCCCGCTGCCGGCGCCGGCCGAGATCGCCGCGGCGCTCAACCTGCGGGTGGCCGACCCGGTGATCGAGGTCATCCGGCTGCGTTCGGCGATGGACCGGCCGATCGCGAAGATGACGAACTTCCTGCCGGCCGGCCTGCTCGAGGTCGGCGCCGAGGCGCTGGAATCACGAGGGCTCTACGAGTTGCTGCGCGCGGCCGGAATCCACCTGCACTCGGCGACCCAGGTGATCGGCGCCCGCCGCGCGTATCCGGCCGAGGCCAGGCTGCTCGGCGAATCGCGGTCGGCAGCGCTGCTGACCATGCAGCGCACCACCTATGACGACCGCGGCGCGGTGGTCGAGTACGGCAGCCACATCTATGCAGCCACCCGGTACAGCTTCCAGATGAGCCTGCTCGCCGGCTGAGCTCGCCGGTGTGTCGTCACCGGCCGTCACCGCTTGAATCCGCCTCAACCGCGTACCTAATATCGAATCAGCTGGAAAGGCAGCCAGGTTCGCCCGAGTACCGGACGCCGGCCATGATTCCTGCTTTCCACTCACTCCCGCCAGGCTTTCCGCCCCCGCCGGGCAGGCGCCGCTCGGCCCTGGACCGTCCCCCACGCCTGAGCCTGCGGCAGCGCTGCTGGTGGGCCGGTCATCGCTGGGACTACCGGATGAGCACCCAGCGGGTGATCATCGAGTTCCGCCAGTGCCTTCGGTGCGGGCAGGTCGAGATCCTGGTCGGCTGTGCCGGCTGACCCGGTCAGCCGGCCGGCTTGAGCAGCCCGCGCTCCCGGACGACGTCCAGCGCCAGGGTCCGGAAGCCCACCTCGTCGAAGAGCACCACGACCCGGCCGGGCTCGTACTGCTGGACGATGCCGCTCCCCCACTCGGCATGCTCGACCCGCTGGCTCAGGTCGAACGGCTGGGACCGGACGGTGGTGGAGGTGCCGGCATCGCAGTTGTCGCAGTTGCGGCACGGTTGCGACCGGTCCTCGCCGAGCAGCTGCAGCAGCAGCCGGCGGCGGCAGTCGTCGGTCTCGGCGTAGCGGCGGACCAGCTCGACCGCGGTCTCGGTCTGCACCCGGCGCTGCCGGGCCGACTGCTCGGCGGCGGCGACCGCCTGGCCGGTGGCCCCGGCCGGGCAGATCCGGCGCAGGCCGCCGCGTTGCTCGGCCACCGCGCCGACCGCGACCAGCGCGTTGGCGGCCCGCCGTACCCGGGCGACCGGCAGCCCGGCCCGGCGGGCCAGGGCGGCGGCCTTGGCCGGCCGGCTGTCCAGCGCGGCCAGCACCGCTGCCAGGTCGTCGGCGGACGAGCCCTGACCGGCGCTGAAATAGCGGGCCAGGCCGTAGCCGTTGGGCCGGCTCAGCAGGATCGCGCGGGCCGGCTCCCCGTCGCGGCCGGCGCGGCCGATCTGCTGGTAGTAGGCGTCGAGGTCCTCGGGCGGGTCGGCGTGCAGGATCAGCCGCACGTCCGGCTTGTCGATGCCCAGGCCGAAGGCGCTGGTGGCCACCACCACCGGCACCGTGCCGTCCAGGAACGCCGCGTGGGTGGCGTCGCGCAGCTTGCGGGCCATCGAGCCGTGGTAATGCGCGGCCGCAATGCCCTGGTCGGCCACCGCCCCGGCCAGCTGCTCGCTGCGCCGGCGGCTGGCGACATAGACGATGGCGGCGCCCGGCCGGTCGGAGATCTCCTCACCCAGCGCCTGCAGCACCTCGGCGTCAGCGGCTGCCTGGTCGGTCACCAGCCGGGTGCCCAGCCAGATGTTGGGACGATCGAATTCGCCGACGATCACGGCCGGGTCGGCCATCTTCAGGGCGTCGACGATCTCGCGGCGAACCCGGGGTGAGGCGGTCGCGGTGAGCGCCAGCAGCCGGGGCCGGCCCAGGGCGGCGATCACGGACGGGAGCGCGAGGTAGTCCGGCCGGAAGTCGTGGCCCCAGGAGCTGACGCAGTGCGCCTCGTCCACCACGAACAACGACACCTTCGTCGCGGTCAGCGCCCGCAGCACCTCCTCGCGCGCGAGCTGTTCCGGTGAGAGCAGTAGGAACTTCAGTTCACCGGCGGCCATCCGTTCCAGCACCGAGCGCTGCTGGGCCTGGGTAAGCAGGCTGTTGAGTACCGCTGCCGGTGGCCCGGCCGCCGACAGCGCCACCAGCTGGTCCTGCTGCAGCGAGACGGTGGGCGAGACCACCACGCTCGCCCCGGACAGCAGCTGACCGGCCACCCGGTAGATCAGCGACTTTCCGGTGCCGGTCGCCAGCACGGCCAGGGTGTCGCGTTCGAGGACTGCCTCCAGCGCCTCGGCCTGCCCCGGCCGCAGCTCGACATCGCCGAGCAACTGCCGGACCGTGGCTGATACCTCGGCTTCGGTCGAGGTGGCCCGGCTCATCGGGAGGGCCAGCTCATAGATCAGAATGGCCGATCTGGGCCAGCCGGTGCCGGGCCAGCCGCTCGGTGAGTTCGGGCAGCGCCGAGACCGGCGTCGCCTGGATGTCATGGACGCAACCGGCGATGACAGCGGTGACGCTGGACAGCGGCAGGCAGCATTCGTACTCGCGGTAGAGCCGCTCGACGACGGCCGCAAGCAGGCTGCAGGTCGAGTGGGACAGCGCCCCGACGGTCGCCCCGGCTCGACCGGGGGGACGGGTGGACAGCGGTTCGGCGGGAGGTGGTAGCAAAATCGTCACGGACTATCCGCATCTGATGGGATCGTCACCGCGGTGCTCCGGCTCGGGAGCCGGCTGCATGGGGCGGGGTAGCTGCCCGCTGTTCACCAGGTGACGCCGAGGCTCCGCTCCGAGCCTGTTATTGACGGTACGTCATTCACCGGCCGTTGACAAAGGAAACCAATGTGTAACTCTCCGGGCGTCGTGGTGGCGTCCCACCCACCGACGTACCGGTCCGGGGCCAGCGCACCGGCCCCGAGCGTCAGCGGATCAGAACTGCCCGACCACGTCCACGATCAGCACCTGGGCGGGGGTGGCGGGCCGGGCCGGCTGGCTGGCGGTGGCCGGAGCGGCAGCCGTCGGCGGCACCAGGATCAGCACCCGGCTGCCGACGTTGCGCCCGCTGAGCACCGTTGCCACCCCGAGCACGTTGCGGGCGGTCACCGTCTGGGGCGCCTTGCCCCAGGTCGAGGAGGTGCTCTTGGCGGTCGCGAGGTCGGTCTGCACCACCTGCAGCA
>DASZEI010000152.1:0-6842 GCA_035940975.1 Jatrophihabitans sp.
ACCTGGTGCACAGCGTCGACCGGCCGGGCCTGGCGGACGCGCTGGCCGACGGTGCCCGACGGGCCGGACGGCCGGTGCTCGACGTGCTGGTGCAGCTGAACCTGGATGACACAGCCGACGATGCCCCTGCCGCTGCCGGCCGCGGCGGCGGGACGGCCTCCGACCTGCTGCGGCTGGCGGACCGGATCGCGGCCTCCGACGTGCTGCGGCTGGCCGGAATCATGGCCATCGCCCCGCTCGGCGGCGATCCCGACCGGGCGTTCAGCCGGCTGGCCGACGTGGCCCAGCGGCTCCGGGCCGACCACCCGCAGGCCGCCGTCGTCTCGGCCGGGATGAGCGAGGACCTGGAAGCCGCGCTCCGGCACGGCGCGACACACGTGCGGATCGGTACGGCGTTGCTCGGCCGCCGCGAACCACAATTCAGATAGCGTCGGCCCGCAGCAGCGGGAAGTACCTACACAGGAGGACGAAATGGCTACAGCCTTTCGGAAGATGGGCGTCTACCTCGGGCTGGTCGAGGACGACGACTACGCCGACGGCGGCGGCACGGAGTCCTACGGTGCGCTCGCGCGCGATCCGCAGTACCACCGCCGCGAGGTCGAGGTCGCGTCCCCGCGCGGCGGTTACGAGGCCGGCGGCTCGGAGGCCGAGGTGTACGAGGACTACGACGCCGGCTACGAGCAACCGCCGCAGCGCATCACGACCCTGCACCCGCGGACCTACAACGAGGCCAAGACGATCGGCCTGCAGTTCCGGGCCGGGACGCCGGTCATCATGAACCTGTCCGAGATGGACGATTCGGATGCCAAGCGGCTGGTCGACTTCGCGGCCGGGCTGACCTTCGGCCTGCACGGCAGCATCGAGCGGGTCACGCCCAAGGTATTCCTGCTCAGCCCGCACAACGTTTCGGTGACCGCCGCGGACAAGCAGCGGATCGTCGAGGGTGGCTTCTACAACCAGAGCTGAAGCGTCGCCGCTCTCACCATGCGGGTGAGACAATGGGTCCATGACGACGTTCTGGGCCGCGATCGGTCTCGCGCTGCTGGTGTTCTACCTGCTGGTGATCGCTCGGCTGATCGTCGAGACGACGCGCAGCTTCGCCAGGGGCTGGCGCCCGGCGGGTGCCGCGGCGATCGGCCTGGAGGCCGTGTACACGGTGACCGATCCACCGATGAAGTTGCTGCGACGGCTGATTCCGCCGTTGCGGCTCGGTGGGGTGAGCTTCGATATGAGCGTGATCGTCCTGTTGATCGCCATCTGGATACTGCGCGCGATCGTCGGTTCGCTGGCCGCCGGCTGACCCGGCTGGCTCGCCGATCAGACCCTTTCGGCCGTCTTTTCGCCACTCCTGGCCTACGACGGGGGTGCGGGTGGCTATCCTGCCACTGCACCGACTTATGCAGTCGGGGTGAGCGGCACCGCAACTTCGTGGTTGCCGCAGGTTCCAAGCCTGTCCAGATGCACGCCAGGACGGCCCGCCCCGGGCTATCCGCTCTCCACATGAGGTGACTCGATGCCTTTGACGCCCGCCGAAGTCCACAACGTGGTCTTCAAGAAGCCCCCGATCGGCAAGCGCGGGTATGACGAAGAAGAGGTCGACGCCTTTCTCGACATCATCGAAGTCGAACTCGCCCGCCTGATCGACGAGAACGCAGACCTCAAGGACCGCTCGCCGGCCGACGCCGGGTCCGCGGACGGGGCCGCGCTGACCGCGGCACGTGAGGAGAACCGCAAGCTGACCGCCCGGATCGGCGAGTTGGAATCGGCGCTGACCCAGGCCCGGCAGCCCTCGAGCGGCAACCAGAACGAGGCGGCCGCGATCGCCGCGGCGAACGAGGAGAACCGCAAGCTCACCGCCCGGATCGGCGAACTGGAGGCGGCTGTCAGCCAGGCCAAGCAGGCGGTTGTGCAGGCCCAGCAGGAAGCCGCCGCTGCCAAGTCCGCCGGCCCCGCGGCCGCCGGCTCGTCCGCGGCCGGGATCAGCCAGCTCAGCCAGGCAGAGCGAGTGCTGGCGCTGGCGCAGCAGGCTGCCGACGAGCAGACCGCCGCCGCCAAGGCGCACTCGGACAAGACCCTGGCCGAGGCCAAGGCGCACCACGAGCGGGTGCAGGCGGAGGCTCGGGCGTTCCACGAGAAGACCATCGCCGAGGCCCAGTCGCGGGCCGAGCAACTCGAGCGGGACTCCCGCGCCAAGGCCGCGAGCGCCGTGCAGGAAGCCGAGCAGCGCGCCAACCAGATCACCACCCAGCTCGAGCAGCGCAAGGCGGCGCTGGAGAAGCGGCTGGAGGAGCTGCGCACCTTCGAGCACGAGTACCGCTCGCGGCTCAAGAGCTACCTGGAGTCCCAGCTTCGCGACCTGGACGCCAGCACCCGTGCGGAGCCGGCGAACCAGGCGGCCGGTTCGGACAAGCAGTCCGGCTGAGACCCGCGTCCATCGAGAGCGGCATGGCGGCGGCAGGCCCGGTGGGCCGCCGCCGCGTGCTTGCTGAGGTCGCACCGGAGCAGGAGGCCGCGCCGTGCAGGTAGTGGTGCTGCTGCTGCTCGTCGCGGGGCTGGCCCTACTGGTGCTGGGACTGATCGCCGGCAGCACGGCCCCGGTGCTGGCCTCGATCGCGGCCAGCCTGCTGGCCGCCTACGCGATGACCCGGTTTCGCCGGCGGCCGGGAGCCGGTAGCGACCAGGCGCGGGCCTCGAAGGCGTCCGGCGGGGGACTGAGCCTGGCGAAGGCGCCGGTGCCGGCCGCTGCCGCTGCGAACCGGGCTACTGCACTCACCGGGCCGGCGGCGGTCGCGCAGCCGACGGCAGCCGAGTCCGTGCCCGCGGCAGCCGCAGCGCAACCTGCCCGCGCGGCCTCGCTCGCGGCAGACGAGCCGGCCGATGCCCACAGCCGGCTGGTCGAGAGCCCGGTTCCGGATGATCCGGATGACCCGGCCGGCCCCGAGCCGGCCGTTGCCGACACCGACCCGCCGCTGCGCAGCCGCGGCGACGAACCGGTCTGGGTGATCGACGGCCGGCCGCGTTACCACCTGTCCGGCTGCGGCTTCCTGCTCGGCCGCCATCCCGAGCCGGTGCCGCTGCGCCAGGCCGTCGAGGACGGCTTCACCCCCTGCGCACTGTGCGACCCGGACTCGGAGCTGGCGGCTCGCTGAAGCCCGCTGGCAACCAGCCCCGTCCGCGAGCTCAGCCGGCTGACCTGGCCAGCCAGAGATGCAGCCCGAGTTCCTCGTCGCCGGCGGGGGAGAAGCCGTCCGGGTCTGCCGGGGCACCCTCGGCGACCGAAGTGGCGAGCACCTCACCCGCCAGTTCGCTCAGGTGCTCGCGGATGGCCTGGGCCGGCTCCGGTGACCCGCCGACGGTCCAGTGCAGCGTGATCCGGTCGGTGACGTCGAAGCCGGCGTTCTTGCGGGCGTCCTGCACGATCCGGATCACCTCCCGCAGCAGCCCGAGCCGGCGCAGCTCGCCGGTGAGCTCGAGATCCAGCGCCACCGTCTCCGGCCCGGAGGTCTCCACCGCCCAGCCCGACACCGGCGCCTCGCTGATCAGCACGTCCTCGGCGGTGACGTCCTCGGCCAGCGAGGGCAGCCGCATCGTCCCGGCCTCCCGCAGCGAGCGGGCCAGCTCCACCGGGTCGGTGGCGGTGATCGCCGCGGCGACCTCCTTGGTCCGGGAGCCGAATCGCTTGCCCAGCCCCCGGAAGTTCGGCTTGACCGTGACATTGACCAGGTCCTCGGCGCTGGCCAGCTCGGCAAGCTCGACCACGTTCAGCTCGTCGGCCACCTCCTGGCGCAGCTGCTCGGGCAGGCCGGCCCAGCCGGCGGCCGAGATCAGCGCCCTGGCCAGCGGCTGCCGGGTCTTGACCCCGGACCCGGCCCGGGCGGCCCGGCCCAGCTCGACCACCCGGCGTACCAGCGACACCTGGGCCGACAGTGCCGGATCGATCGCCGCACCGGTGTCCGGCCAGGTCGCCAGGTGCACCGACTCGACGCCGGTGGCCTCGGCGAACAGCGCCTGCCAGACCCGCTCGGTGACGAACGGCACGAACGGCGCCAGCAACCGGGTCAGGACGTGCAGGCAGTCGTGCAGGGTCTGCAGCGCCGCCGGGTCGCCGTCCCAGAACCGGCGGCGGGAGCGCCGGACGTACCAGTTGGACAGGTCGTCGATCAGGCCGGACAGCGCCCGGCCGGCCCGGGCCGGGTCATAGGCCTCCAGCGCGGCGTCCACCTCGGCGGCGACCCGGTTCGTCTCGGCGCGGGCCCAGCGGTCCAGCACCGACGGCTCGCCGGCGGCAGTGCCCGGCGTCCAGGCGTTGGCCCGGGCGTAGAGGGACTGGAACGACGCGATCGACCAGTACGTCCGCAGCACCTTGGAGGCGATCTCCTCCAGGTTCTTGTGCCCGATCCGGCGCGCCGACCACGGCGAGCCGCCGGCCAGCATGAACCAGCGGACCGCGTCGGCGCCGTGCCGGTCCATCAGCGGGATCGGTTCCAGGATGTTGCCCAGGTGCTTGCTCATCTTGCGGCCGTCCTCGGCCAGGATGTGGCCCAGGCACACCACGTTGCGGTAGCTGGACTCGTCGAAGACCAGGGTGCCGACCACCATCAGCGTGTAGAACCAGCCGCGGGTCTGGTCGATCGCCTCGGAGATGAAGTCGGCCGGGTAGTTCTGCCGGGCCAGCTCGGCGTTGCGGTGCGGCGCCCCGAACTGGGCGAACGGCATCGAGCCGGAGTCGAACCAGCCGTCGATCACCTGCGGCACCCGGGAGAAGCTGCCCGGCACGCCGGGCAGCGTGAAGGTCGGGACGTCGACGAAGGGCCGGTGCGGGTCCAGTTCGCTGAGATCCTCACCGGTCAGCTCGGACAGCTCGGCCAGCGAGCCGACGCAGACCAGCCGGGTGGGGTCGACGTCGTTGCGCCAGATCGGCAGCGGGGTGCCCCAGTACCGGTCGCGCGACAGCGCCCAGTCGATGTTGTTGTCCAGCCAGTCGCCGTAGCGGCCGTGCTTGATGGTATCCGGATACCAGTTGGTGGCCTCGTTCTGCGCGATCAGCTCGGCCTTGCGCTCGGTGGTCCGGACGTAGAAGGAGGGCAGCGCGTAGTACATCAGCGGGGTGTGGCACCGCCAGCAATGCGGGTAGGAGTGCTCGTAGGCCAGGTGCTTGACCAGCAGGCCGCGGCGGGCCAGGTCCTTGACGAGGTGGTCGTCGGCGTCCTTGAAGAACACCCCGCCGACCTCGGGCACCTCAGGAAGGAAGTGCCCGTCCTTGCCGATCGGGTTGACCACCGGCAGGCCGTAGGAACGGGCGGTTGCCAGGTCGTCGGCGCCGAAGGCCGGCGACTGGTGCACCAGGCCGGAGCCGTCCTCGGTGGTGACGTAGTCGGCCAGCACCACGAAGTGCGCCGGGTTGTCCGCGTCACCGATCTCGACGTAGTCGAACGGGCGCCGGTAGCTCCAGCGCTCCATCTCCCGGCCCTGGTAGCTGGCGACGGTCTCGGTGCCCGACGGCAACTGCGCGCTGGCCGCGCCGCCGACGAAGGTGACCAGCTGCTGGCCGTCCGGGGTGCGGACCACGGAGTAGGTCACGTCGGGATGGACCGCGACGGCGGTGTTGGACACCAGCGTCCAGGGCGTGGTCGTCCAGATCAGCAGGTCGGCCTGGCCGGCCAGCGGGCCCGAGGTCAGTGGCAGCCGGACGTAGACAGACGGGTCGACCACGGTCTCGTAGCCCTGGGCCACCTCGTGGTCGGACAGGCCGGTGCCGCACCGCGGGCAGTACGGGGCGACCCGGTGGTCCTCGACCAGCAGGCCCTGGTCGAAGATCCGCTTGAGCGCCCACCACACCGACTCGATGTAGTCGCGGTTCATCGTCCAGTACGCGTTGTCGTAGTCGGCCCAGTAGCCCATCCGCTCGCTCATCGTGGTGAACTGGTCGACGTTGCGCCGCACCTCGGCCCGGCACTGGGTGTTGAACTCGGCGATCCCGTAGCGCTCGATGTCCGGCTTGCCGGTGAAGCCCAACTGCTTCTCCACCGCGAGCTCGACCGGCAGGCCGTGGCAGTCCCAGCCGGCCATCCGGGGCACCGAGTAGCCCTTCATGGTCTTGAAGCGCGGGAACAGGTCCTTGAAGGCGCGGGCCTCGATGTGGTGGGTGCCCGGCGTGCCGTTCGCGGTCGGCGGCCCCTCGTAGAAGACGTAGGACGGCCCGCCGGCGGTCTGCTCCAGGCTCTTCTGGAAGACCTTGTGCTCACGCCAGAACGCGATCACGTCGTGGTCGGTCGCGGCCAGATCCACGTGGGCGGGCAGGGCCTGGTAGGCCATCGCGGGACTCTCCTTCGCCGGACGCCGGCCGGCCTGCGGATCAGGCCGACCACTGGTGAAGGGACGACAGCGGTGCTGCCGCGGTACCACCCCTCTTGGCACTCCGGCTGGAATGCCCGCTCTGGTACTGCGCTCGGTTCTACTCGCGGCTGGCCGCCTTCTTCCGGCCGCTTTCTTCCGAAGCTCGGAGGTGATTTCGCGTCTCCGGCGCTCACCGCTGGGCTCCCACCGTCCCCAGCTCGCTCCTGGCTTGCCACCGGCGCTACTTGTCCTCGTCAACGCCTGCAAGTGAGTCTACGTCGTGCTGGCACCCGAATTTGCGGACCCGCCGGGCTCGCAGCGATCGTCGGGCACGGGAGGCGAGTGTGGTGAGCGCCACCCGGCGTGCCGCTACCGTCCCTGACGGTCACCTCGTATCCTGGCGACCTTGCCAAAAGCCGGCACCGGTTGCCGGCGACGGCACCGGGCGAGGAGGCCGCTATGGCGGGCGTGCGAGGACGGATCGGCGCGGCGTTGCGCCGGGCCGG
>DASZEI010000153.1:0-9738 GCA_035940975.1 Jatrophihabitans sp.
ACCGAAGATCATCGCGGTCTCGCTGGAGGCATCCTCGGACAGGTCGTAACGGGCGAGCTCGGCACCGTCTGCCTGGTTGACCACCCTGATGAAGGCATTGCGCACCTGGCCGAAGTTCTGCCCGCGACTGTCGGCGTCATAGATCGACACCGGGAACACGATCCGGTCCACCTCGGCCGGCACCAGGCTCAGATCGACCTTGATCTGCTCGTCGTCGCCCTCACCCGCGCCGGTCAGGTTGTCACCGGTGTGCTCGACCGAGCCGTCCGGGCTGGTCAGGTTGTTGAAGAACACGAAATGGGAGTCGGACAGGATCCGGCCCGAGGCGTTGAGCATCAGCGCGCTGGCATCGAGGTCGAAGGCCTGCCCGCTGGTGGTTCGCTCATCCCAGCCCAGCCCGATCAGCACGGCCGACAGGCCGGGCGCCTGCTTGGTCAGTGAGACATTGCCGCCCTTGGTGAGGCTGACTCCCATTCGCTTCCTCCTACGGTTCCTCCTGCGCTGTGCTCGGGTGAGGCAACGCGAGCTGCCTCAGACGTTGACCCCGTAGTCCCGGGCGATGCCGGCCAGGCCCGAGGTGTAGCCCTGACCGACGGCCCGGAACTTCCACTCCGCGCCGTTGCGGTACAGCTCGCCGAAGACCATCGCGGTCTCGGTGGAGGCATCCTCGGACAGGTCGTAGCGAGCCAGCTCGCTGTTGTCGGCCTGGTTGACGACCCGGATGAAGGCGTTGCGGACCTGGCCGAAGGTCTGGCCACCGGACTCGGCGTTGTAGATCGAGACCGGAAAGACCACTTTGTCGATCTCGGCGGGGACGCCGGCCAGGTTGACCTTGACCTGCTCGTCGTCGCCCTCGCCCTCACCGGTCAGGTTGTCGCCGGTGTGCTCGATCGAGCCGTCCGGGCTGGCGAGGTTGTTGAAGAAGATGAAGTGCTTGTCGGACACGACCTTGCCGTTGGAGCCGCAGGCGATCGCGCTGGCGTCGAGGTCGAAGTCCTGGCCGTCGGTGGTGCGGGCGTCCCAGCCAAGGCCGACCGTGACCGCGGTCAGACCGGGTGCTGCCTTGGTGAGCGAGACGTTGCCGCCTTTGGTGAGGCTGACTCCCACGTGAAACTCCAGGTGACTAGAGGAAGGCCACGGGTGCCTTCGTAGCGGATCATCGCCGCCCCGGTCGGACGACGAGGTTCATGCTAGGCGAGACGAGTGGGGCAACTAAGAAGTTCCAGCCAGGTATGGCCGGTGTGATGCGAAACCTGGCGGCCGGCCACCCTCTGTCGCCGGCCGCCCTGCCCCGTTACCCGGTACTGCCGAGCTGTTGTTACTCGGTGCTGCCGGAGAACAAACCGCCCATCCCGGCCCCGGTCTTGCGGTCACCGGCACCCATGTTCTTCTGCAGCGCCTTGGCCAACCCGTCGATGGTCATCGACTGCAGGATCACCGAACCGTTGCCGCTCAGGGTCGCCACCGACATGCCCTCGCCGCCGAACATCGCGTTCATCACCCCGGCCCGGTTCAGCGAGCCCACCCGCTCGATGCCGTAGGAGATCCGGTGGTCCCAGGCGACCACGCAGCCGGTGTCCACCTTGAGCCGGCCGCCGTAGTCGGCCGGGTTGATGTCGACGAAGTTGCCGGCGCCGGCGATGATCAGGCTGCCCCGGCCGGTGAACTTCTCCAGCACGAACCCCTCGCCACCGGCCAGCCCCTGCCGCAGCCCCGAGAAGGCGATGTCGAAGTTCACCCCGGCCTCCGCGGCGACGAAGGCGTCCTTCTCGGCGAACCAGGTGGTCTGACCGTCCAGTTCGAGCACCCGCATCTCGCCGGGCAGCACCCCGGCCAGCGCCAGCAGGCCGTCCCCGCCGGTGGTGGTGGTGAAGTGGCAGAAGGCGAACGACTCGCCGGCCAGCATCCGCTTGCCGACGTCCATCGCGCCGCGCAACATGCCGCCCAGGCCACCGGCAGCGGCCGGTTGACCGGCACCGGCCGGCGCGGTGAGCTTGGTCTCCATCTTCACGTCCGCCGAACTGAACAGGAACTTTCCCGCCTCGCTGTAGACGGTCTGACCCGGACGAAGCTGGACGATCGCCATCTGCATGACGTTGCCGCTGATCTGGACGTCGAGACTCATCGGTTTCCTCTCTGACAACCGCTTCCTGCCGGAATCGTCCCCCGCAGGGTTCCGGCCGCAGGGTTTCCGGCAGCAGGGTTCCGGCCGCACGGTTCCGGCAGCATCGAGTCTGGCACCTCCGGCTGAGTGCCGGCTGGGCATGGTGCGGCCGGGCACCACATCTCAACCAGGGCTTGCCGGAAGCGGCCGGTTGCCGCCGAGCCGGGTGCACACCGTTCTGCCTTTGGCAGTATGGCTATCCCGGCCGCGATCA
The DNA here is from genome assembly GCA_035940975.1 of Jatrophihabitans sp. Classification (GTDB taxonomy): domain Bacteria; phylum Actinomycetota; class Actinomycetes; order Mycobacteriales; family Jatrophihabitantaceae; genus Jatrophihabitans_A. The sequence continues at coordinate 2,379 of DASZEI010000153.1, forward strand.
CCCGCCTCGAGGTGCAGTTCGACAGTTGACCTAACGTCGCAACGGCGAGACGCTAGGAACCCGGCCACCTGGGTCAGCCCCACGGTCCCAACAGCCGACCGTTCGGTGGCCGCCGCCGGAACTGGCGCGCCCAGCACGTCCAGCCGGTGCCGAAGCCCCCGGAGGACGGCGGCCATGCTCCCCAAGATCCCCACAGCCCTGTCAGCGGTCGGCGTGGTGCTGAGCATCTCGATGCTCGGCCAGCCGGCAGCGAGTTCCGCCCCGAACACCAGATCGGGCGGGCAGGCAAGGCTGGCGGCCGGGCCGGAGCTGTCGGTGACCAGCCGGCTGGCCGACCGCCGGGAGGTGGCGGCCGGCACCCGGGCGTACTCGATCGGCTTCGAGGACGGCCGGTTCTACGCCAACGGCTGGCACATCACCGGCGAGATGGGCGGGGTCTGGACGCCGCCGGTGAAGCTGGTCGACGGGGTGTGGTTCGGCTTGGACGGCCAGTGGGTGGGGCCTGCGACGAAGTTCTCCAGCGGCTGGGGCTACACCCGCTTCCAGCTCCCCGACACCGCCGGCCTTCGGGTCCAGCGCACCGACTTCGTGCCCGACGGCACCCGGGGAGCGCTGTTCGGCCTGACCATCACCAACCCCGGAGCGGCCCGCACCGCGAAGCTGTCGGTCGACGCGCACTCGGAACTGATGAGCCAGTACCCGTGGGGCTTCACCGGCGTCACCCCGAACGCCAGTGACAACCTGCCCGACCGGGGCAGCTTCGACGGCAAGAACCTGGTCTTCACCGAGGACGGCGCGCTGCCCGGCGCGCCGGTGCACCACTACGCGGCCCTGGTGGGCACCTCGCTCAAGCCCGAGTCCGGCACCATCGGCCACCAGTTCTGGGGCCCGCAGCCGGGCCACCGATGCACCGGCACCGAGCCGGGCGCTCCGGTCGATCCCAAGCCGTCGGCGTGTGACGACGGGCCGTTCGGCAAGGGCACCGGCGGCCAGCTGACCTACCGCGTGCAGGTGCCGGCGCACGGTTCGCGGACCATCTGGCTGGGGGTGGCCGGTTCTGACTCCGGCCTGTCCGACGCGCGCCACCAGCTGCACGAGGTGTTGGAGCACCCGGCCCGCGACTTGGCCGCCAAGATCGCCGCCCGGGAGCGGCTGGCGGCCCGTACCAAGCTGTCGCTGCCCGGCGACCGGCTGGTTCAGAACTCGATCGAGTGGGGTAAGCAGAACATCGCTGACCTGACCCAGACCGCGAGGAACCTGCAGATCCGCTGGACGAACCAGGGCAAGCAGTTCCCGGCACCGGTCGGCACCGTGCCGAGCGCGACCTGGATCGGGGCCGGCTACCCGGACTACCCGTGGATCTTCGGCACCGATGCCGAGTACACCGCCTTTGCCGCGGTCGCGGTCGGGCAGTTCGAGGCGATCGAGAACCACCTGCGGGCGCTGCGCGACGTCTCGGACCTGCTGAACAACCGGTCCGGGGTGGTCACCCACGAGGTCGTCTCGGACGGCTCGGTCTGGTTCGGCCAGGACTCGCGCACCACCAACCCGGACGGCACCGTCTCCTACAACTTCAACACCGACGAGACGGTCAAGTTCCCGAGCACCGTGGCGCTGATCTGGCGCTGGACCGGAAACGACCGGTTCCGCGACGAGATGTATGACTTCACGGTGCGCAACCTGCGCTACGTGGTGAAGAACCTCGACGCCGACCATGACGGCTGGCCCGAGGGCCTGGGCAACGTCGAGCGCACCGGGATGGGGCCGGAGAAGCTCGACAACGCCGTCTACTTCGTGCGCGGCCTGTACGACCTGGCCGACCTGGCGCGCTCCAAGCACGACGGCAGGACCTACGCCTGGGCCAGCAACCTCGCCCGCCGGGTGCAGCAGCGCTTCGACCGCACCTGGTGGTACCAGGCCGCCATGCAGTACGCCGACTCGCTGACCGACCCTGGCAACGTCCAGTCGTTCCAGAAGCACTGGATCGGCCAGACCCCGATGGAGGTGGAGCTCTACGTCAAGGGCCGGACGGTGCCGGGCCTGGCCCCGTACCGCCACGGCAACGCGGCACTGGCCGGCCGGGAGGACCCCTGCTACAGCGGCACCCCGCCGTTCAACCAGGGCCTGTTCCACACCGGCTGCGGCGGCGGCGCCACCGGCCAGGGCGAGCGCACCATCTTCGGGTTGACCACCTCGATCCAGTCCGTCGGCGAAGGCAACTACGGCCGGCTCGGTGCCGACCAGCAGCTGCGCTACATGCACGCGCTGGCCGACCCGATGTTCGCCGAGCCCGCCACCGGCGGCACGCCGGACGAGCAGCCCGGGGCGATGCCGGAGATCTTCCCGTCCCCGGACCAGGGCGCCAACATCGACCGCTGCTGGACCTGCCGCTCGATGTTCATGCAGGCCTGGGGCAACTACGGCACCGCCTGGGCCGTGGTGCACCAGTGGCTCGGCGTGCGGCCCGACCTCGGCCACGAGCGGCTGGAGATCGTCCCGCAGCTGCCGCAGGGCCAGCATTCCGTGCAGGGCCGGGACATCCGGCTCGGCCGCGGCGACCTGGACGTGCGTGCCACCCATTACGGCGACGTGTACCGCACCACCATCGACGTCAGCCGCGGCCTGAACGCTGAGCGGATCATGATCGGGCACACCCTGCCACGCGGGGAACGTCCCGAGAGCGTGAAGCTGGACGGCCGGACCGTGCACAACTACCGGGTCGTGCAGACCAACCGTGGCATGGAGGTGACCGTGCCGACCGGCAAGGGGCACCACACGCTGACGATCACGACCTGACTGGTTCCGGATCAACCGCTACTGGTTCCGGATCAACCGTTCGGCATGGGCGTGTTCGTCGGGGCTGATCTCGGCCGGTCCGCTGGAGGTCAGCTGCCAGCGGGCGTTGCGCCCGTCCGGTCCGGACAGCTCGCCGGCCCGCAACGCCTGCTCGATCCGGTGGCGGACCTCGTCGGCCTGGTCGGGTTCGGCGGCGAACAGGGTGCGGACCCGTAGCGTGTCGCCGTCCCGGTCGGCCCGCGAGTGATGCGGCGCCAGCGGGCACGGCGGCTGGTGCTCCCAGTGCCCGCACAGCGCGACGGTGATGGCCGCTCCCGGCGCGCCCTCGTCGGCGGGCGCGGGCATCAGCAGGTCGGCCTGATGGGCGAAGGCTTGGCGCATCCAGCGAGTGTGCCGTGCCTGCCGACGGTCTGTCAGCTGGTTGTGCACACCGCGGCGACGGGTGAGGCCGATCGGCAAGGCGTCACGTAATCCCACGAGGCGTGCTGTACGCCGGACGTCTGGCCCGAAGGAGCCTCGTCAGCGGCTGCCGCGGGGCGCAGGACGAGCTGGTTCAGCGGCGGCAGCGGCGCGTCCAGGGGACTGACGGCCCTGGTCCGGGGGTTGACGACCACGACCGTGCCGTCCGTGGTGACGGCGAACAGCCATCTGCTGTCAGGTGAGAACACCATGGCCCCGTCCATGGTCTCCTGGGTGACGGCCACGCCGGGAACCCGCAGCTGTTGGTGGGAGGCGAGGTCGAGCAGGGACAGTTCGACGGATCCGTTCGGACCGGAGCTCAGCACCGCCGCGGTCGAGCCGTCAGGTGAGATCACCCCGCCGCGTGAGATGCGATTCAGTCCCCCGTCCGCGACGGTCTCCCGGGAGCCATCGGCTCGGCTGATCAGCACGGTCTGGCAGCGGTACTGCTCGTCGCACTCGACCGCCAGCCAGCCGGTGGGACCGACCGCCAACAGCGCGCCGGTGCTGATCCGGCGCAGGCCCTCCGGCCGGGCGTCGTACACCCCGCCGACCCCCGCGTACAGCAGGTAGCCCGCCCCGTCGGCGACCGCCTCGAAGGGCAGGCTGCCCGCCGGAACCTGGACGAAGCCAGCGAGCCTCTTGCCGTCCAGGGTGGCCAGGGCCATCACCGGCCGGTGGTCGTCGGCCGGACGCACCCACATCTGGTCCGGCAACGGTCCTGGAAACACCGGGCCCTCCTGGTTGAGCAGTGGGGACAGCTGCCGGGCCGGCTGACCGTCTCGCACCAGGTAGGCCGGCACGTTGTCCCACGGCCGGAGGATCACCCGGTCCGTGCCGGCCAGCAGGGACACCGGCCCGCCACTGCGCAGGGCAGGGATCTCGGTTCGGGTGATCCGGCCGGCTGCCGGCTGGATGCGCACCAGCACGCCGTTGCCGCGACCGAACAGCTCCCAGCCGGCCGTCACGTCGAGCAGCGAGTGGCCCAACGGAGTGACCGCAGGCGCCACCGGCCGCACCGGTGGTGTCGTCGCCGGCGCGGCTATTACGGCCGTAGCCGAGCTCGAGGACGCCGTGTTCGAGGGCGCCGGATTCGCCGGTGCGGCGGCTACCGGTGCTGCCGGCGGGGTGCGCCGCGCGTTGTTCAACACCGCGACCACGGCGGCGACGATCAGGGCGGCTACCGCCAGCGTGAACCACTTCGGCCAGGGTCGGCGGGGTGGGGTGTCCCCGGCCGGCTCGGCCGCGGAGGGGTCACCGAGCCAGTAGATCTTCTCGTCGGAGTACTCCTCGTCTCGGCCCACGATTCATTCTGGACCCCGCCGCGCGCTCCCGGTGGAAATTCGGGGGACCTGCGGCAACCGTGCGGTTCGGGCCACCGTTCCTCGTCGCGAGAGCTACCCTTCGGGCGAATTGCCGCGCATCTCCTGCACGCCGTGCGCAGCTGCGTCCAGGTCGCCGGCATGCAACCAATCCGGCATCGCGGGTGTCTGTTGTGGTAGGGCGAGAAGGGCGGGGCTGAGATGAAGCAGGTGCGAGTGACCCGGCAGCTGGGACTGGTGCTGGGGGTTGCTGTCGTGGCGGCGATGCTGCCGGCGGTGTCTTCGGCGAGCGTCCCCACCGGCGGCGCTCAGGCGGTGTTCAACCGGATGACCCAGGCGCAGCGGATCGGCCAGCTGTTCATGGTCGGCGGAGCCGCCACCGGCGTCGGTTCGGCGACCCTGTCGGCGATCAGCACCTATCACGTGGGCAACGTGATCCTCACCGGCCGCAGCGGGTTGGGTGTCAGCGCCACGAGGTCCGTCACCAACGGCCTGCAGGCACGGGCCACCTCGTCGGCCACCCGGGGGGTGCCGCTGTTCATCAGCTCCGACCAGGAGGGCGGCTACGTCCAGGTGCTGTCCGGCACCGGGTTCTCGAGCATTCCGCAGGCCCTGACCCAGGGCGGCTGGTCGACGGCCACGCTGCAGTCCGCCGCCCAGCACTGGGGCGGCCAGCTGGCGGCCGCCGGGGTCAACGTGAACCTGGCGCCCGTGATGGACACGGTGCCGGTCGGTCAGGTCAACCCGCCGATCGGCTACTTCAACCGCGAGTACGGCCACACCCCCGATGTGGTGGGGCCGCACGGCGCGGCGGTGGTCAGGGGCATGGCACAGGCCCGCGTCGCGACCACGATCAAGCACTTCCCGGGGCTGGGGCGGGTCGATGCGAACACCGACACCACCGCCGGGGTGACTGACTACGTCACCACGTCCACTGACTCCTACCTCGCGCCGTTCAAGGCCGGGATCCAGGCCGGCGCTCCGTTCGTGATGATGTCGACGGCGTACTACCACCTGATCGACCCGTCCCGGCCGGCGGTCTTCTCGCCCACTGTCATCGGCTCGATGCTGCGCGGCCAACTGGGTTTTCGGGGCGTGGTGATCAGCGACGACCTCGGCTCGGCCGCGCAGGTCGCGGCCTGGTCGCCGGGTGAGCGTGCCGTCAACTTCCTGGAGGCCGGCGGCGACATGGTGCTGACCGTCGATCCCGGCCTGATCCCGGCCATGGTGGGCGCGGTGTCGGCCCGGGTGGCGAGCAGCTCGGCGTTCCGTTCCAAGGTCAACTCGGCGGCGCTGCTGGTGCTGAAGGCCAAGCAGGCGCGCGGGCTGATCGCCGGGGTGGTCGATGACTACAACGGCGACGGACGTTCGGATCTGGCGGTGTGGCGGCCCTCGACCGGCACCTGGTGGGTGCACGGGGTGGTGACCGCGCAGTGGGGCAAGCTCGGCGACGTCCCGGTGCCGGCTGACTACAACGGCGACGGACGGACTGACCTGGCGGTGTGGCGGCCCTCGACGGGTACCTGGTGGGTGCACGGCGTGGTCACCGCCCAGTGGGGCCAGCCCGGGGATGTGCCGGTTGCTGCTGACTTCAACGGTGACGGGCGAGCTGATTTGGCGGTCTGGCGGCCGTCCACCGGAGTGTGGTGGGTTCGCGGCGTGGTGACCGCCCAGTGGGGCAAGCCTGGGGACGTGCCCGTTGCTGGCGACTTCAACGGCGACGGTCGTGCTGATTTGGCGGTCTGGCGGCCGTCCACCGGCGTGTGGTGGGTGCACGGCGTGGTCACCGCCCAGTGGGGCTTGGCGGGAGACGTTCCGGTTGTTGCCGATTACAACGGCGACGGGCGTGCTGACCTGGCGGTCTGGCGGCCGTCCACCGGAGTGTGGTGGGTACGCGGCGTGGTCACCGCCCAGTGGGGCAAGCCCGGTGATGTTCCGGTGCCCGGCGACTACAAGGGCGACGGTAGTGCTGATCTCGCGGTCTGGCGGCCATCCACCGGAGTGTGGTGGGTACGCGGCGTCATCACCGCCCAGTGGGGCAAGTCGGACGACATCCCGGTCTGAGCTGACTTTTCACACCACCTGACAACCACACCCCTGAGAAGTTCCGCCCGATGAGCCATGGCGTGATCCTCAGTACCCGGTGACTTCGCGAATTGTCGCGAAAAGCCTGCGCTGCCGAGGTACCCGCTCAGCGCCGACCGGGCAAGGACGATCATGGCTTCCTGGCGGCCGCTTCGACTGCCCGGAGCGGGGAGTGGAGTGAGATGGTTGGCCGTTGATGCCGTGATCGTGGGCGGCGGGTGCATCGGCGCGAGCGTCGCCTACCACTTGGCCGAGGCCGGATTCGGCGAAGTCGTCCTTCTCGAGGAGAACACCCTTGCCAGCGGATCTACCAGCAAGGCCGCCGGTGGCATCCGGCTCCAGCACGGCGACCCGCTCAACGTGCGGCTGGCACAGCGGTCGCTGGCCGAGCTGGTGGCCTTCGAGCAGTTGACCGGTGTGGACATCTCCCTCCGCCAAGTGGGCTACCTGTTCCTGATCAGTTCCCCGTCGGACCTGGCCTTGTTCGATCGGTCGGTCGCGCTGCAGCAGTCACTCGGCGTTCCGGTGCGGGCACTGAGCCCGGGCGAGGCGGGCGCGATGGTGCCGCAGCTGGTGACCGAGGATCTGGTGGGGGCGACCGTCTGCCCGTCAGACGGCTTCGCCCCTCCGGAGGCGCGGGTGCAGGGCTCCGCCACCGCAGCCCGCCGCGGCGGGGGGACCCTCCGGCCGGGCGAGCG
>DASZEI010000154.1:0-8139 GCA_035940975.1 Jatrophihabitans sp.
GGCGGCCAGGGCGCGCAGCGGTTCGCCCCGCTCAACAGCTGGCCGGACAACGCCAACCTCGACAAGGCCCGCCGGCTGCTCTGGCCGGTCAAGCAGAAGTACGGCCAGAAGATCTCCTGGGCCGACCTGCTCGTCTTCGCCGGCAACTGCGCGCTGGAGTCGATGGGCTTCACGACGTTCGGCTTCGGCTTCGGCCGTCCGGACATCTGGGAGCCGGAGGAGATCTTCTGGGGCCCGGAGGACACCTGGCTCGGCGACGAGCGCTACAGCGACGACCGTGAGCTCACCGGTCCGTTCGGCGCCGTCCAGATGGGCCTGATCTACGTCAACCCGGAGGGTCCGAACGGCAACCCCGACCCGCTGGCCGCCGCCCGTGATATCCGGGTGACCTTCGCCCGGATGGCGATGAACGACGAGGAGACCTTCGCGCTGATCGCCGGCGGCCACACCTTCGGCAAGACCCACGGCGCGGCCGGGGCCGAGTACGTCGGGCCGGAGCCGGAGGCCGCCCCGATCGAGGCGCAGGGCCTCGGCTGGAAGAACAGCTACGGCAGCGGCAAGGGCAGGGATGCGATCACCAGCGGGCTCGAAGTCACCTGGACCCCCACCCCGACGGCCTGGGACAACAGTTTCCTGGAGACGCTGTTCCGCTACGAGTGGGAGCTGATCGAGAGCCCCGCCGGTGCCAAGCAGTGGCGTCCGAAGGACGGCGCCGGCGCCAACACCGTGCCGGACCCGGAGGACGGTTCGCCCAGCCGTTCGCCGATGATGCTGACCACGGACCTGGCGCTGCGGGTCGACCCCACCTACGAGAAGATCGCGCGACGCTTCCTGGAGCACCCGGAGGAGTTCGCCGACGCCTTCGCCCGGGCCTGGTACAAGTTGCTGCACCGTGACATGGGTCCGGTGTCGCGCTACCTCGGCCCATGGGTGCCGGAGCCTCAGCTGTGGCAGGATCCGGTGCCCGCGGTCGATCACGACCTGGTCGGCGAAGCGGACATCGCGGCGCTGAAGGCCAAGCTCCTCGACTCGGGCCTGTCCACCTCGCAACTGGTCGCCACCGCCTGGGCGTCGGCGGCCAGCTTCCGCGGCACCGACAAGCGGGGCGGGGCCAACGGCGCACGGATCCGGCTCGAGCCGCAGCGGAGCTGGGAAGTCAACCAGCCGACCGAGCTTTCCCAGGTCCTGCAGACCCTGGAGCAGATCCAGCAGGACTTCAACAGCTCGCAGTCAGGCGGCACGAAGATCTCACTCGCCGACCTGATCGTGCTGGGCGGCTGCGCGGGCGTCGAGCGGGCGGCCAGGAACGCCGGGCACGACATCACGGTTCCGTTCACGCCGGGGCGCACCGACGCCTCGCAGGAGCAGACCGACGTAGAGACGTTCGCAGTGCTCGAACTGACCGCCGACGGCTTCCGCAACTACCTGCGGACCGGCGAGAAGCTGCCGCCGGAGGTCCAGTTCCTGGACCGGGCCAACATGCTGACCCTGACCGCACCGGAGATGACGGTGCTGACCGGCGGCATGCGGGCACTCAAGGCCACCTTCGGCCAGTCCGACCACGGGGTGTTCACCGACCGGCCCGGGACACTGACCAACGACTTCTTCGTGAACCTGCTCGCGGAGAGCACCGAGTGGAAGGCATCCGCGTCTGCCGAGAACGTCTCCGCCGGCCGGGACCGCGCCAGCGGCGAGGTCAGGTGGACCGCCACCGCCGTCGACCTCGTCTTCGGGGCCAACTCCCAGCTGCGGGCCATTGCCGAGGTCTATGCCAGCGACGACGCGCAGGACAAGTTCGTGCGCGACTTCGTGGCCGCCTGGAACAAGGTCATGAACCTCGACCGGTTCGACATCGCCTAACGGTGATTCCGGGCCGGCCGGCGAGCGGCCGGCCCGGACGTCCGAGCTTGCGCCGCAACCCTCGATCGACATCGGCAGCGGCGTGCCACGCTACGACCAGGCGGGTAGCATCCCTACAGAGTTGATTGACAAAGGGTGGGGTGCGAGCGATCCTAGTCACGTGTCTGCATCCCTTGTGCCCGAGCCGGCCAGCGCTGTGCTGGTTCGCCGGCTGCACGTGGACTTGATGCGGTTGGCGTCAGTGGGGTGCCGGCCAGGTCTGTGAATCGGCCGCTACTCCCTTCCCACCTCCGGAAAGCCCGCCAGCATGCATCTGGATTACACACTCGCCATCGCCGGCGCATTGGTCGGCCTGCTCGTCGGGCTCACCGGCATGGGCGGCGGTGCGCTGCTCACTCCGGTGCTGGTGCTCATCTTCAACGTTCCGCCGTTGGCCGCTATCTCCAGCGACCTGGTGACCAGCCTGGTCATGAAGCCGGTGGGCGCCGCGGTCCACCTTCGCAGGCGCACGGTGCAGACAGGTTTGTTGACGTGGCTCGCGCTCGGTTCGGTGCCCTCGGCGTTCGTCGGGTCGTTGATCATCGGCAAGATCGGTCATCACAGTTCCGTGCAGTCCAACCTGAAGCTGGCCATCGGGATCGCACTGCTGGCATCGCTGTCGTGCACGGCCCTGCGGCAGCTGATCGATCGCCGGGCAGTGGGGGAGCGCCCCGCTCAGGCGTTCGTGGTGAAGCCGGTCCGCACCGCCGCGATCGGCATCATCGGTGGCCTGGCAGTCGGCATGACGTCGGTGGGCGCCGGCTCCCTGGTGATCGCGCTGCTGTTGTTGGCCTACCCCCGGCTCTCCCCGAAGCAGCTGGTCGGCACGGACATCGTCCAAGCCATTCCGCTGGTCGCCGCCGCGGCGCTCGGTCACCTGCTCTTCGGCGAAGTGCGGCTCTCGGTGACCGCGTCACTGCTGATCGGCGCCATTCCGGCGGTCTACCTGGGCGCCCGGCTGTCTTCGCAGGCCCCGTCCACCGTCACCCGCCCGATCATCTCCGGCGTACTGATGGGGTCGGCCCTCGCGCTGTTGCGCGCGCCTGCGCCGGTCATCGTCGCCGGGTCGTTGATCGCCGTGACGCTGATGATCGTCCTGGGCCGGCCGCGGCGATCGCCGGTTCCCGCGGCCGAACCTCACCTGGTCGAGGTCCACACATCCTGACCCCGCGTGATCGTTCAAAACCTGGGCAAGCGGCTCGGGTAGGTCGCTCCGAAGGCGGAGCCCAGTACCGTCGTGAGTAGCCGCACGGTGCGCGGCGGCGGCTGGAAGGTGTGACGAACGGTGCTGACCCTGCTGGGCTGGCTGGCGGTCGTGGTCCTCATCGCAGCGAATGCCGTCTTCGTGGCCGCGGAGTTCGGCCTGACCTCGGTCGATCGCGGCCGGGTCGCCCGCGACGCCGAGCGCGGGGACCGGCGCGCCAAGGCGGTGCAGCGGGCCACATCGACGCTGTCGTTCCAGCTGTCCGGCGCGCAGCTCGGCATCACCGTGTGTTCGCTGCTGCTCGGGTTCGTCGCCGAGCCGGTGGTCTCGGCCGCGCTGCACCCGGTCACTGTCGCCGTGGGCTTGGGCGACGCCAGCGAGGTCATGGCGCTGATCATCGGTCTGCTGCTTGCCACGATCGCCCAGATGCTGTTCGGCGAGCTGGTACCGCAGAACCTCGCACTGGCACGGTCGTTGGCGACCAGCCGCCGGATCGTGCCGTTGCTGCTCGGATTCACCAGGGTGTTCCGGCCGGTCATCGCGGTGTTCAACGGCGCTGCGAACTGGGTGGTCCGTGCGCTCGGCGTCGAGCCGCAGGAAGAGCTGCGCTCGGCCCGGTCTCCGGCCGAGCTGCGGTACCTGATCTCCTCGTCGGCGGCCGAGGGGGTGTTGCCGACGGCGACGGCGGACCTGCTGCGCCGAAGCCTGTCGTTCGGTGACAAGATCGCCGCCGACGTCATGACGCCGCGCGTCGATGTGGTGGCGCTGCCACGCCACGCGACCGCAGCCGAGCTGCTGGCGGCGGCCCGTACGAGCGGCAGGTCACGGTTCCCGGTCTACGGCGCGGACCTGGACGACATCACCGGCGTCGTGCACCTCAAGCACGCCTACGGTGTCGACCGGCACGCGCGCACCACCGTCCGGGTGGATCAGTTGATGGTCGAAGCCGAGCGGGTGCCCACCACCCTGCACTGCGAGCCACTGCTGCACACCCTGCGCCGGGGCAGCCTGCAGCTTGGGGTGGTGATCGACGAGTTCGGTGGCACTGCCGGCGTGGTCACGGTGGAGGACCTGATCGAGGAGATCACCGGGCCGATCCGCGACGAGTACGACACCGGCGAGATACCGGAGGTCATCGTGTTGAGCGACGGCCGGCGCTCGGTGAGCGGGCGGTTGCATCGCGATGACCTCGCGGAGGTGTTCGGCTGGCCGGAGATCACCGGACCGTTCGACACGCTGGCCGGGTTGGTCCTGGCGCGCCTCGGGCATCTGCCCAGCCGCGGTGAGCAGCTTACGATCGAGGGCTGGGTACTCACCGTGGACCGCCTCGACGGCCACCGCATCGACCGGCTGATCGCTACCCCGCCTTTTCAGGAGCCGCCGTTCACGGCCGAAGAAGGCACGCCGTGAGCATCGCGCTGGCCATCGTGTTCCTGCTCGGCAATGCCGCCTTCGTCGCCGCACAGTTCGCGCTGATCACCACCCGCCGGGACCAGGTGGAGCCGTTGGCGCAGGCGGGCAACCGCCGGGCGGCGATCGCGCTGGCGCAGATGCGCGGGCTGGACCGCATGCTGGCCGGCTCGCAACTGGGCATCGCGTTGTGTTCACTCGGACTCGGCGCGGTTGCCGAGCCGGCATTCGCGCACCGGCTCGAGCAGCTTTTCGACGCCTGGTCGCTGCCCGCATCAGTCCTGCATCCGGTGGCGTTCGTGCTTGCCCTCGCCTTCGTATCCTTCTGCCATATGGTGCTGGGCGAGATGGTTCCCAAGAACCTCGCACTGGCCAACCCGCTGCCCAGCGCACTCGTGCTCGGAGTGGTGATGGCGGGGTGGACCAGGCTCACCGGGATCGTGCTCACCGTGATCAGCGCGCTCGCCAACGGATTGCTCCGGCTCGTGGGTGTGCAGCCCACCAGCGAACTGTCCACCACGTACTCGACCGAGGATCTGGTGCACCTGGTCAACGAATCCGCCGCCGAGGGCCTGCTTGCTCCCCACGATCAGCACCGACTACAACAGGCCCTGGCACTGGACACGCTCACCCTTGCCGACATCGTTCTCCCCCTCGACCGCCTGGTCACCCTCAGCCCCGGCTCGCGCGTCGGCGATCTGCAGCGGGTGATCGGCAGCAGCGGCTACTCCCGGTACCCGATCCGGGCCGGCAACCGGCTCACCGGTTATGTGCACGCCAAGGACCTGCTCCGGCTCGAGGCGCTGGGACCGAAAGCTCCGCTCCCGCGCGACACCCACCGACCGATGACCGAGCTTGCGGCCGGCACCACCATGACCACCGCACTCGAGGCGATGAAGCGAACCAGCACGCACATGGCGATCGTCGCGTCCGGGCAGGCCCACCTCGGGGTGACGACCCTCGAAGACGTCCTGGAGAAGCTGCTCGGCGAGATCCCGCACCCGAGCGAGGACTGACACTCAGGCGCGAGCCGGGGTGGCACGCCATCTGCTGGCTGGTTCATCGGACCGTGGCTAGGGATTCCGCCTTAATAGCGTGGATCGGCGGGCTCGGGCAGGGAGGTGAGCAACGCCGCGTCCTCGGGGCTCAGATCCCCCGTGGCGGCAAGGGCATTCTCGATCACGCGGGCCGCGCGTCGGGTGCCTGGAATCGGGATCACGCACGGGCTGCAGCCGAGCAGCCAGCGCAAGGCCACCTGCGCCGCGGTCGCGCCACTGCGCTCGGCCACCGCCAGCACGGTCGCCAGGAAGCTCTCGTTCGCGCGCAACGCCGCCGGCTGGAAGCGTGGATTGCCGCGGCGGAAGTCATCGGCAGGCAGATCCGACGGCGAGCGGATGGTGCCGGTCAGGTACCCGCGCCCGAGCGGGGCGTAGGCGAGCAGGGCGGCGTCGTGGTCCTCGCACCAGCTCAGCACGCCGTTGCGGACCGGTTCCCGGGTCCAGAGGCTGAACTCCGATTGCACCGAGGCAATCGGAGAAATCCGCGCGGCACGGTCGAGCTCGGCCACGCTGACCTCGGACAATCCGATTGCCCTTACCTTGCCTGCCTCAACGAGCTCGGCCATCGCCTGCACGCTGTCCTCGATGGGGACGGCGGGATCGACGCGGTGCAGCTGGTAGAGGTCGATGTGCTCGGTGCGCAGCCGCTGCAGCGACGCGTCGCAGGATGCGTGGATGTGGGCCCGCGTGCCGTTGCGGTGGTACTGCGAGGCACCGTCGACCAGCAGGCCGACCTTGGTGGCGAGAAAGGCCTCGTCGCGACGGCCGGTCAGGGCCTGCCCGAGCAGCGTCTCGTTGGCGAACGGGCCGTACACGTCGGCGGTGTCGAGGAGCGTGACACCGTGATCGAGCGCCGCGCTGATCACGGCGGTGGCCTCGGTGTCGTTCCGCGCGCCGCGGTCGTAGAACCAGCTCATCGGCATGCAGCCGAGGCCGATGGCGCCGACCGCACGACCGGCAATCGTCCGTTGCGGCATCGGCCGGGGCGCGGCAGCCATCGACGGGCCTTTCCTACTAGGCATAAAGCTGGAATGGGCGGTCACTCGTCGGCGGTGCCGGTCGCCCACGATCCGCGGACGTGCCCGATGTGTTGCCGCATCAGCCGCACGGCGCCGGCCGCGTCCTGCTCCCGGATCAGGTCGAGCAGCTCGATGTGCTCGTGCGAGGTGGGCAGCAGCTTTCCGGAGTCGGCCAGCCTGGACATGCCGTACAGCCGGGACCTGACCCGCAACGACCGGACGGTGGCGACCAGGGTCTTGTTGCAGAGCAGGCCGAGCAGTTCGGTGTGGAACTCCAGGTCGGCCTTGTTGTGGGCCACCATGTCGTTGCGCACAGCGGCGCGTTCGATCTGGGCCGCCAGCTGCTTCAACGTCCGGTACTCGGTGGCAGTGAGTCCCCGCCGGGCGAGGTTGCGCACCGAGGGCACCTCGATGAGCAGCCGCAGCTCGGTGAGCTCGTCGAGCTCGGCGGGAGCAAGCTCGACGACCCGGAATCCCTTGTTGCGGACGGTCTCGACCAGGCCTTCCTTGACCAGGTCGAGGACGGCCTCGCGCACCGGGGTGGCCGACATGCCCAACTGGACAGCGAGCGTCGGAGCCGAATACACCACCCGCGGTCGCAGCTCGCCGGCGATGATGGCGGCCTGCAAGGTCTTGATGGCCTCGTCGCGAAGGCTGGTCCGCGAGCCTGCGGACTGCAGGACCAGCTTCTCGTCGGCTTCGCTCGACAGTAGACGAGTCACAGCTCTCAGCCGGCTTCGATAGTGATCGTGTGGATGCTGGTGAAGGTGTCGACCGCGGTCTTTCCCTGCTCCTTCGCGCCATAACCCGAGGCCTTCACGCCTCCGAACGGCAGGTAGAAATCGACTCCGGTGGTCGGCGCGTTGACCTTGATCAGGCCTGCGGACAAACGATTCACGGCTTCGAGGGCACCGCCGAGGTCGCGGGTGTAGAGGCCGGCCACCAGGCCGTGCTGGACCGAATTCGCGCGGCTGATCGCCTGGTCCAGGGTCGCGACCGTGCTGATCGAGCAGATCGGGCCGAACACCTCGTCGCATTCGAGCAGGTGGTCCTCGGGCAGTCCGTCGGCGACGGTGGGAGCGACGAACCAACCGAGGTCACCGACCTTCGTTCCGCCGGTGAGCAGCCGGCCGCCGGCGTCCTCGACGCTTGCGGCGGCGGCCAGTACCCGGTCGCGGGCGGCCGCGTCGATGACCGGACCGACGCTGACGTCCTCCCGGGCCGGATCGCCGACGGCCTGATCGCGCACAGCCGCAACGAGGGCTTCGGTGAACCGGGCCGCGTCGCCCACCACCAGGACCCGCTTGGTGGCGGTGCATTTCTGCCCGGCGTAACCGGCGACCGCGGCGGCGATGCTGCGGGCGGCAACGTCGACATCCGCGTCGGGCAGGACGATCGCCGGGTTCTGCCCGCCCATCTCGGCCTGCACCGGAATGCCTCGCTGAGCGGCGGCTGCGACGATCGTGCGGCCTACCGCGGTCGAGCCGGTGAAGGAGACGACATCGGCCTCGTCGAGCACGGCCTGACCGGTCTCGGCGCCGCCGGCAAC
>DASZEI010000155.1:0-12066 GCA_035940975.1 Jatrophihabitans sp.
CGGGCCGCCCGCCGGGCATCGGTGAGCAGCATCAGCGCCAGCAACCCGCTGACCTCCTCGGCGCCGGGTAGCTGCCGATGCAGCCGGCGGGTCAGCCGGATCGCCTCGGCGGTCAGGGAGACGTCGACCAGGCCGGCTCCCGCGGTGCTGGTGTGCCCCTCGTTGAAGATCAGGTACAGCACCTGCGCCACGGCCGCCACCCGGTCCGGCAGCTCGTGCGCCGGCGGCGTGCTGAACCGCGCGCCGACCTGGCGCAGCCGCGCCTTCGCGCGGCTGATCCGCTGGGCCATGGTCGGCTCGGGCACCAGGAAGGCGCGCGCGATCTGCGCGGTGTTCAGCCCTCCGACAGCGCGCAGCGTCAAGGCGACCTGCGCCGGCCGGGGCAGCGCCGGGTGGCAGCACAGCAGCAGCAGGGCGACCGAGTCGTCGACCTCCGCTGCCACGGTGGCCTCGGGTGCCGGGGCCACGAACTCCTCCGGCGGCGTGCGGTGCGCGAGCAGCCGCTCCCGCTCGGCCCGGGCCTGGTCCGCCCGCCACTGGTCGAGCAGCCGGCGGGAGGCGACCGTGATCAGCCACCCGCTCGGGTTCTGCGGGACGCCCTCGACCGGCCACTGTGCGGCCGCGGCCAGCAGCGCTTCCTGCAGGGCGTCCTCGGCGCTGTCGAAGTCGCCGTAGCGGCGCACCAGCGCGGCCAGTACCCGTGGCGTGCACTCCCGCCAGAGCTGCTCGAAGCCGGCAGGCGTCATGGGGCAGCCGGCCGGGGTCATCGCCGGGCCGTTCCCGGCCACGCCATGGCCCCGACCGCCCCCGTTGCGGTGGCCGTCGGTCACTGGTCGTCGGCGCCGGGCCACATCGCTGGTCGGAGTTCCACGGTGCTGCCGGGACCGGCGAACTGCGCCGCGATCTGCTCGGCACGCTCGCGGCTCTGGCAGTCGATGAGGAAGAAGCCGGCCAGCTGCTCCTTCGCCTCCGCGTACGGGCCGTCGGTGGCCAGGTGGCCGTCCGGTCCCCAGGTATAGATCGTGGACGAGGCCGGATCGGCCAGCGCCTCGGCGGTCACGAACTCCCCCGATGCCGAGAGTTCGGCCAGCAACTCGTCGAATTCGCGGTCCATCGCCTCGTGCCGCTCGGGCGAGATGGCCCGGCCCTCGGCGGTGTAGCGCGAGGTCGGGTGCCCCCACGGGTCGGGGTTGCTGTGGATCAGGATCACGTACTTCACGAGCAGTCTCCCTTCCGTCCTTGGCCCGCAGCGGGCCTTGACCTACCTAGGTCGGAGCCGATCAGCCGTCCTCGACAGTATGGCCGGGCGATCCTGCTGGCCGGCGACGCCGCCCCTGTCGACGGCCTCGAGCCGGCGCCGGGCGCTCAGGCAGGATGGGGCAATGAGCAGAGATCACCAGGACGCCGGATGACCGCACCGCCGCCGGCCGCCGGCCTCGTCGGGTACGGGCAGTCGTCGCTGTCCGACGTGCTGCCCTCCGCGCTGGCCGCGTTGGGGGTGGCCGGCGAGCCGAACGTGCTGGGAATCGAAGCGGCCGAGTGCATCGTGGTGCTGCTGGTGGACGGGCTGGGCTGGCAGCTGCTGCGCGAGCACGCCGGCCACGCCCCGTTCCTGTCGAGCCTGGCGGCTCGGCCGCTGACCGCCGGCTTCCCGACCACCACCGCGGTCAGCGTCACCTCGCTCGGCACCGGCGTGCCGCCCGGACGGCACGGCATCACCGGCTACACAACCCGGTTCGACGGGCTTGCCGAGCCGGCCAACTGGCTGACCTGGCGCGGCGCCTACTCCGGCACCGACCTGACCGGGGCACAACCACCCCATCACGTCCAGCCGGTGCCCACCGCGTTCGAACGCGCTGTGCAGGCCGGGATCAGCGCGTCGGTGGTGTCGGCGCCCGCGTTCCGCGACAGCGGCTTGACGCTCGCGGCGCTCCGCGGAGCCCAGTACGTCCGGGCCTTCACCGCCGCCGACACCGCGACCCTGGTCGCCACGGCGGCCCGGACCCGGCGCGGCCTGATCTACTGCTACAGCTCGGACCTGGACCTGATCGGGCACGTCCACGGCTGCCGGTCCGAGGCGTGGCTCGCCCAGCTGCAGCTGATCGACCGGGGTGCCCAGCTGCTGGCCGACCGGCTGCCCGCGCACGCCCGGCTGCTGGTCACCGCCGACCACGGCATGCTCGACGTACCAGAGGATGCCAAGATCGACTACGACGCCGAGCCGTTGCTCAAGCAGGGGGTCGAGCTTCTCGCGGGCGAGGCGCGGGTGCGCTACCTGCACGTGGCACCGGCCGAGATCGAGCCGGTTCGCAGCCGCTGGACCGAGGTACTCGGCGATCGGGTGGCCATGCTCAGCCGGGACGAGGCGATCGCGCGCGGCTGGTTCGGCCCGGCGGTCAGCGAGCCGGCGCGGAGCAGGATCGGTGACCTGATCGCGGTCGCGGTGGAGCACGTCGCCGTCGTCCGCCGCAAGGCCGAGTCCCGTTCCGCATCGCTGGTCGGCCATCACGGCGCGCTGACCGAGGCCGAGCTACTGGTCCCGCTGCTATCCAACTGAGGGCGACGGCTGGTGCGGGCGGGTTGAGGTCATCAGCGCGGCGGACCGCCATGGCATCGCCGCTGCTCCACCCCTGTACTAGTGACCCCTGTACTAGTGACCCCTGTACTAGTGACCCCCGTACTAGTGACGCAGCGGCTTGCCGTCCTCGTCGAGGTAATCGCGCCAGCTGCGAGCCGGTTGCCAGCCGAGCAGCCGTTCCGCCTTGGCCGCCGACGTCCCGCTGGCATCGGGACGCGCGAACGGGCGGTACTCGACCCGGTCGCCGTACTGGGCCCGCAGAGCCGCGGCGGTGTCAGACACCCCGGCCGCATCGGGCGAGCAGACGTACATCACCTCGTGCCCCGGCAGCGAGGACTCGACCGCCAGCCGCAGCGCCACCGCCAGGTCGTAGGCGTCGATGTAGGACCAGCCGTTCACCGTCGGCTCCGGCGTACCGGCCCGGGCAAGAGCGATCATCGGCCCCAGGTTGCGCGCGTACGACGTCTCGTCCTGCACCCAGGTGGGGCGGATCGTGATGCAGCGCAGCTCCGAGCGCCGCACCGCCGCGTCGCACAGCTGCTCGCCGAAGTGCTTGGCCAGCGCGTACGGATCCTGCGGCAGGATCGGGTGATTCTCGTCGATCGGGAAGTAGGCCGGCTCGAACGGCCGCTCGGCGAAGGTCATGCCGGGCACCGTCTCCGACGACAGGTTCACCAGCCGGCCCACCCCGAGCCGGACGCAGGCCTCGATCACGTTGAAGATCGCCAGCAGGTTGTTGCCGAACACCGCGTGCGCGATGTCCTGGGTCGGCTCCGGAATCGCGGCGCAGTGCAGCACCGCGTCCATTCCGCGCACCAGCTGGAAGGCCGCGCCGGCATCGGTCAGGTCGGCCCGGACGTAGGGCGGCACGCCCTGCTCGGCCCGCTCGTAGGTCGGCGTGCCCAGGTCGGTGCACAGCACGTCGTGCCCGGCGGCGACCAGCTCGGCGACGGCGGCCCGGCCGACCTTGCCCCGGGCTCCGGTCACCAACACCCGCATCGCGTTCCACCCCTACCCGATTACGCCGAACACCCTCGCCTCGTGCTAGACCTGGGTGGCGGTCGCGACCAGTCCGGTCTCGGCTAGGTTGGCCAGCAGCTTGTGCTTGGGCAGCACCCGGACGGTGTAGCCGAACGGACCGGCCTTCTTCAGCGGGATGTCGCCGGTGAAGAAGCCGGTGTGGTCGCGCTCGTCGGCCAGGGCCAGGGGCAGCATCTCGAAAGAGGTCAGCCGGTTGTCGGCGTCCACCGGGCCGTAGACCGCCTGCACCTCGACGTCACCGGCGGCCAGGCCCGACAGCGCCACCTCGGCGCGCAGTTGCAGGAAGCCGCCCAGGCTCGGATCGCCCTCGACGTGGGACTCGACGTGGCGCACCGCGACGTCCTTCCACGCGCCGGCCACCCAGCTCTTCCAGGCCGCCAGGTCCTTCGCCGCGCGGAAGTCCTCGGCCACCAGCAGCGCCGCGGACTGCCCCGCCGGGGCGTACAGCAGCCGGATGTAGTCGCGCACCATCCGGGTGGCGACCACCTTCGGGCCCAGCGACTTCAGCGTGTAGCGCACCATCGCCACCCACTGGGCCGGAATGCCCTGGCTGTCGCGGGTGTAGAAGCGCTGCGCCACCTGGTGCTCGATCAGGTCGTAGAGGCCGGCCGCCTCGACGGCGTCGCGGTGGTCGTCGGTGGTGCCGGTCAGCGAGTCGTTGGCCGACGGGATCGCCCAGCCGTTCTTGCCGTCCTCGCACCACTCGTCCCACCAGCCGTCCCTGATGGACAGGTTCAGGCCGCCGTTCAGGGCCGCCTTCATGCCGGACGTGCCGCAGGCCTCCAGCGGGCGCAACGGGTTGTTCAGCCAGACGTCGCTGCCCCAGTAGAGGTAGCGGGCCATCCCGATGTCGTAGTCGGGCAGGAAGGCGATCCGCCCGCGCACCTCGGGGTCGTCGGTGAACCGGACCAGCTGGGCGATCAGCTCCTTGCCAGTGTCGTCGGCCGGATGCGATTTGCCGGCGACCACGATCTGCACCGGGCGGTCGGGGTCGGTCAGGATCTTCTTCAACCGGGCCGGGTCGCGCAGCATCAGGGTCAGCCGCTTGTAGGACGGCACCCGGCGGGCGAAGCCGATGGTGAGCACGTCCGGGTCGAAGGCGGTCGCGGTCCAGGCCAGCTCCACGCCGGAGAAGCCCCGCTCGATGCTGGACTGCCGGATCCGGCGGCGGATCTCGCCGACCAGCCGTTCCCGCAGCTCGTGCTTGAGCTCCCACAGCTCGGCGTCCGAGATCTGGTCGATGGCATCCCAGCCCTCGCCGGATGCCAGGTCCTCCGAGCCCGCGCTGCGCTCGGCCAGGTCCAGGAACTCCCGCGCCATCCAGGTCGGGGCGTGCACGCCGTTGGTGATCGAGGTGATCGGCACCTCTTGGGCGTCGAAGCCCGGCCACAGGTCGTTGAACATCGACCGGCTGACCCGGCCGTGCAGCTGGGCGACGCCGTTGGCGCGCTGGCCCAGCCGCAGCCCCATGTGGGCCATGTTGAACTTGGTCGGATCGTCCTCGGCGCCCAACGCCAGGATCCGGTCGACCGGCACGCCCGGCACCTGGCCCAGGTAGGCCCGGACCAGCTCGCCCTCGAAGCGGTCGATGCCGGCCGGCACCGGGGTGTGGGTGGTGAACACCGTGCCGGCCCGGACCGCGGTCAGCGCCTCGTCGAAGTTCAGCTTGGCCGGGCCGTCGGACAGCTCGCTGATCCGCTCGATGCCGAGGAAGCCGGCGTGGCCCTCGTTGGTGTGGAAGACCTCCGGCGCCGGATGGCCGGTGATCGCGCAGTAGCAGCGCAGCGCCCGGACCCCGCCGATTCCCAGCAGCAGTTCCTGCAGCAGCCGGTGCTCGGGGCCGCCGCCGTAGAGCCGGTCGGTCACGCCGCGAGCCGCCGCGTCGTTCTCCTCGACGTCGGAGTCCAGCAGCAGCAGCGGCACCCGGCCGACCGAGGCCAGCCAGATCTGGGCGTGCAGCGTCCGGCCCTGAGGCAGGTCGAGGGTCACCCGGGCCGGGGTGCCCTCCCGGTCGCGCAGCGGTGTCAGCGGCAGGCCCTGCGGGTCCAGTGACGGGTAGCGCTCCTGCTGCCAGCCCTCCCGCGACAGCGACTGAGAGAAGTAGCCCGCGCGGTACAGCAGGCCCACCCCGATGATCGGCGCGCCGAGGTCCGAGGCGGCCTTGAGGTGGTCGCCGGCCAGGATCCCCAGGCCACCGGAGTACTGCGGCAGCACCTCGGTGATCCCGAATTCGGGCGAGAAGTAGGCCACCGAGGACGGCAGCGAGCCGGGCTCGGCCTCCTGCTGGCGCTGGTACCAGCGCGGCTGCTCGAGGTAGTCGCGCAGGTCGTCGGAGACGTCCTGCAGCCGCCGCAGGAACTTGCGATCCTTGGCCAGGGCCGCCAGCCGGTCGGTGCTGACGCCGCCCAGCAGCCGGGCCGGGTCGGCGTTGCACTCCGACCACAGCTCGGGATCGACCGATTCGAGCAGGTCCAGGGAGTCCGGATGCCAGGTCCAGCGCAGGTTGGCCACGATGTCACCGAGCGGGGCCAACGGTGCCGGCAGCGCCGCGCGGACAGTCAGCCGTCGTAATGCCTTCATTCCCCACACGATAGCGGCTTTAGATAGCGCTTACAGACAGCGGCAGACGCAACTATCGGCAGCGGAGCCGGGGACGATACGGTGAGTCGGTGGTCGGACGCATAGGTCTCAACTCGTTACATCCGGTGATTGCGCACGGTGAGCTGCCGTCGCGGGCCGTGGTCGGTGAACCGGTCGGCATCGAGGCGACCGTCTTCCGGGAGGGCCACGACGCGGTCGCCGCGTCCGTGCTGTGGCGTTCGCCGGCCGGTGTCGAGGCCGGCTTCAACCGGATGCGGCCGCTGGGCGGCGGCACCGACCGGTGGCGTGCCGAGGTGGTGCCCGACAGCACCGGCACCTGGCACTACGTCGTCGAGGCCTGGGGCGACCCGCTGGCCACCTGGTACCACGCCGTCGAGGTCAAGGTCGACGCCGGCCAGAGCGCCGAGGAACTGGCCAACGACCTCGAGACCGGCGCCCGGCTGTTCGACCGGATCGCCGACGCGCTGGGCGGGTCCGGGGCCGAGCCGGCCACCGAGTCCAACGCCGCGACCAAGTCCGAGGTCGCCGCCCGGTCCGACGCCGAGACCAGGCCGGAAGCCGAGCCGGCCGGCAAGGCCGACACCGCCGTGGGCAGGGGCTTGACGCCGGCCAAGGCGGTCACCGCCGACATCGTCACCGCCGGCGCCGACCCGTCCGCGGCGGAGCTGGCGCGGGCGGTGGCGCGCGACCTGCGCCGCACCGAGGCCGACGTGCCGCTGCGGATCACCCGGGCGATGAGCGCCGAAGCCCGCGCGCTGGCCCAGAACCACCCGGTGCGCGAGTTGATCACCCGCTCGCCCCGCTACAGCGTCTGGGTGGACCGGGAGCGCGCGCTCTACGGCGCCTGGTACGAGTTCTTCCCGCGCTCGATCGGCGCCGAACTGGCCAACGACCCGGACGACCCGGCCCGCCCGGTCCGGCACGGCACCTTCGTCGACGCCACCAAGCACCTGGACTACGTGGCCGACCTGCTCTTCGACGTGGTGTACCTGCCACCCATCCACCCGATCGGCCGGGTGAACCGCAAGGGGCCGAACAACACCCTGAACGCCAAGCCGACCGACACCGGCTCACCGTGGGCGATCGGCTCGACCGAGGGCGGCCACGACGCGATCCATCCGGAGCTGGGCACCGAGGCCGACTTCGCCGCGTTCATGGCCCGGGCTCGCGAGCTGGATCTGGAGGTGGCGCTGGACCTGGCGCTGCAGTGCGCGCCGGATCACCCCTGGGTCAGCAAGCATCCGGAGTGGTTCACCACGCTGCCCGACGGCACCATCGCCTACGCCGAGAACCCGCCGAAGAAGTACCAGGACATCTACCCGCTGAACTTCGACAACGACCCGGCGGGGCTGTCCGCCGAGGTCCTGCGGATCACGCTGCTGTGGATCTCGCGCGGGGTGAAGATCTTCCGGGTCGACAACCCGCACACCAAGCCGCTGAACTTCTGGCAGTGGCTGATCGGCACCGTCAAGTCCCAGCACCCGGAGGTGATCTTCCTGGCCGAGGCCTTCACCCGGCCGGCGATGATGCACGAGCTGGCCCGGATCGGCTTCACCCAGAGCTACACCTATTTCACCTGGCGCAACACCGCCTGGGAGCTGGGCCGCTACGGCGAGGAACTGGTCGCCGCCGCCGACTACATGCGGCCGAACTTCTTTCCGAACACCCCCGACATCCTCAATGAATTCCTGGTCAACGGCGGCCGGTCTGCGTTCGCGATCCGGGCCGTGCTGGCGACCATGATGGCGCCGTCCTACGGGATCTACTCCGGCTACGAGCTGTTCGAGAACGTCCCGGTCCGGCCGGGCAGCGAGGAGTACCTGGACTCGGAGAAGTACCAGCTGCGGCCTCGCGACCTGCAGGGCGCGATCGAGCGCGGCGAGTCGCTGGCGCCCTTCCTCAAGCGGCTGAACGAGATCCGGCGGGCGCATCCGGCCCTGCGGCAGCTGCGCAACCTGCGGCTGCACTCCAGCGAGAATGACGCCATCCTGGTGTTCTCCAAGCGCGACGCCGCGACCGGCGACACCATCCTGGTGGCCTGCTCGACCGATCCGCACAACATCCGCGAGGGCTGGGTGCACCTGCGGCTGAACGAGCTCGGCCTCGGCTGGGACGAGGGTTTCCTGGTCGCCGACCTGCTCAGCGGCGCCAACTACGAGTGGGGCGAGCACAACTTCGTCCGGCTCACCCCGGACCAGCCCTCGCACATCTTCCACGTCCGGCGCCGCGGTTAGTCGCGAACAGCCGGTCCACCCGCTCACCACCGGGAGCAGCGATGCCGACCTCTCTGGCAGATGCCGAAGTCCGGCAAGTTCTCAGCACGGCCAGGACGGCGCGCCGGGGCACTCCGACGCCGGAGGACTGGCGAGACTGCCCGATCTACTTCCTGATGGTCGACCGGTTCGCGGCCAGGAACCGCCAGCCACGGCACCAGCCATGGGATGACGGGTCATATGCCGGCTATCAAGGCGGCACCTTCCGCGGAATCCAGGATCAGCTGTCCTATATCAAACAGCTCGGATTCGGGGCCGTGTGGCTGAGTCCGGTGCTGCGTAACACCGACTACGCCGCCTACGACACGCACAGCTATCACGGTTACGGCATCATCGACTTCCTCAGCGCGGACCCCCGATTCGCCGAGGACCCCGCCCGGGCAGACGATGAGCTGCGGGAACTGGTCGACGCGGCACACGCCGAAGGCCTGGCGGTCGTCTTCGACATCGTGCTGAACCACACCGGGGACGTCTTCGCCTACCAGTGCGATCCAGCCGACGAGCTCTGCCAGCGAACCAACGGGGCACAGGCGAGCTTCTCGGCGCAGCCGAGACCGGTGAGGTGGCGTGACAAGGACGGAACAGCCAGCCTGCCGAGCGTCGAAGGAGTCGTCGGCGCCGATCCTCGAAGCCTGGTCTGGCCCGTCGAACTGCAGCACGAACGCTTCTTCCGCAAGCAGGGCATCGCCTCCGACGTCATCGGCGATTTCCAGCCCCTCAAGCAGCTGCTGACGGCTGACCCGGAGCTGCAGCAGGTGCTCATCGGGTGCTATCAGTACCTCATCGCACGCTTCGACATCGACGGCTTCCGGATCGACACCCTGCGCTACCTGCAGGGTGACCTGCCACGGCTTTTCGGCAACGCGATGCGGGAATTCGCGCTCGCGATCGGTAAGCGCAACTTCTTCACCTTCGGTGAGGTCTGGTCGTCGGAGAGGGACATCGCGCGATTCATCGGCCGGACTACCAGCGATCGCAGTGAGCTCGTCGGCGTCGACGCGGCCCTCGACTTCCCGCTGATGGACGCGCTCAATTATGTCGGCAAGGGTTTGGCGGCGCCTACGGCGCTGGCAGAGATGTACGGCGTGCGCAAGCGGGAGGAGCGGGAGGTACTCAGCTCGCACGGCGAGGCCACTAGGTTCTTCGTGACGTTCCTCGACAATCACGACACCAAAGAGCGGGCACGCTACCGCGGCTCTGCCGGAGAGCACACGTACGACCGACAACTGTTCCTGCGCTTCGCGGCCCTGGCGTCGCTGCCCGGCATTCCCTGCCTGTACTACGGCACCGAACAAGGCTTGGACGGACGCGGCAATGACGAGGCGGTGCGCGAGGCGCTGTGGGGCGGTCCCGGATTCGACCGGACCAGCAGCTTCTACGTCGAGATCAGCAAGATCATGGCGGTGCGAGCGGCACGTGCACCGCTGCGCTACGGACGTTTCTACTTCCGACCGGTGTCCACGGATGGCTTCTCCTTCGCCGTTCCCGACCAGGCCGGAGGCGTCCTCGCCTACTCGCGCATCCTGTTCGATGAGGAGATCGTCGTGGTCGCCAACACCGACACGACAGCGGGCGTGACCGTCGACGTGATCGTCGATCGGATGTTGAACCCCACCGGAACCGCGTTGACCGTCCTGTACAGCAACGATCCCGGTGGCGTGGCGCCCGAGCCGGTCCGCCCCATCGACCCGGCCTCCGTCGCCGAAGTCGACGGCAGCCACGGCACCGGACCGTTGAACGCGTGCCGGTTCGTACTCGCACCGATGGAGATCAAGATCGTGAGCCGGCTAGCGGGCTGACCTCGAGGTAGCAGTCGGCGCAGGCGCTATCAATGACCGCTCCTGTGGAAGGGGGTGGTCACCCTTCCATGACCCTTACCCGCCGAGCGCGACGCCGAGGGTCATTCTCCGGGCCGTCCCCGATGTGGTGGTGCCTGTCTCTCCACGATGCTTGACCCATCGAGCCGCACCGAGCGGCACGGGCCTACGGCCGACATTCGAAGGGAACGAAACATCATGGGGTCCATCCACGACCTGTTCCGCCGCCAAGGGCTCACCCGCCCGAGCGAAGGACGCATCCTCGGCGGAGTGTGCGCCGGGCTCGGCCGCAGGATCGGCCTGGAGCCATGGCCTGCGCGGCTGCTGTTCCTGCTCGCCCTGCTGGTGCTACCCGGCTGCCAGCTGCTTCTCTACCCCATCCTGTGGATCCTGATGCCCAAGGCGCAGCCGGGCGAGCAGAGCATCCCCACCGTGTTCCCGACGGCGCCGCCTGCCTGAGCAGGCTCCATCGTGACCGCATCCCGGCCTCGGCCGAGCATGCCCCCGACCGGTCACGGGTCGTAGACCAGCAAATCGCCGGGTGAGCAGTCGAGTTCACGGCAGATCGCGGTCAGCGTGCTGAATCGGATCGATCGTGCGCGGCCGTTCTTCAGGATCGACAGGTTGACGAGCGTGATGCCGACGCGATCAGCAAGCTCCGTGAGGGTCATGCCTCTGGAGGTGAGCAACTCGTCCAGCCGGACCGCGATTCGGTGAGGGCTGTCTTCGGCGGTACGGGGAGGGATCACACGAGGCCGTCGACATCGGCTCGCAACGCTATTCCTTGGCGGAACACCTCAGCCCCGACCGCGATGGCCACACCGATCGCGAGCGGTAGCAGCGACAGGTGGTACGACTCCCGGACGACGAGTGGTGCGACTCTGCGGTTATCGAGTACCCCGTGGCGTCCCCACTGACCGAGCAGGTCCGCGACCAGGCCGCCGATGCCGACGGTCGCCGCGATCACGTACATGCGGCGTGCGTTGGCCGGCACGAAAGGGTCGCCCGAACGCAGCGTTCGCACCATGAGCAGCAAGAGCAGCAGGACCGCGATCGCGAGCAAGCCGCGCAGGACGGGAGTGCCGATCACCCCGACGCGTTGGCGGAGATCGGGTTCCGATATCGACACCCGGGTCCGGGTCGGCAACAGGAACTCCAGGCCACTTCCGGGGGTGAGGGGTTGCGTCGTGCTGAGGTCGGGGAACCGGAAGGGGTTCGTCTGAGGATCTTGCAGGACCGCGGGATAGTCGAGCGTGACCTCGACGGACGGCGGTCCGTAGCTACCGGAGATCGTCGGCCACAGCGCGCCGGTGCCCTTGAGCGGGACAAAGACCTGGCTGTACGCCACCGAAGTCATCGCCACGATCAGGAGCAACTCCAGGATGGCCGTCGAGATGATGGGCTTTCGTACGGCAGTCATCCGCAGGTCCTTATCGGCAAACGATATTATCGACAAACGATACATCCGATAAGCCGTGAGGTCAATCCTCCAGTTCTAGCCGGTGCGCGGCTACCGTCCGGGTGCTGGCTGCTCCCTCGGCAATGGGCGGGTCTCGTCGTCGAATCCGTTGCGAGGGGTCATCCTTCGCGCGGTGGCTTGGGCTTTCACTCGGTGGCTTTTGGCCTTTGCAGGTAAGGCATTCTGCTGGCGAGTGTTGTCGTACCCCTGGTCTAGGTTTCAGGTATGACAACGGCGTTGGCGAGCGAGGTTCCGGCTCTGGCCGATGCCGCGCTGGCCGCCGTGTCCGAGCTGACG